>CAIRBI010000113.1 GCA_903876785.1 uncultured Gammaproteobacteria bacterium | reverse complement strand
TACCCTCGCACACATTGCCTTCCGCGCGAGGGCAGGGCGAGCCGCTGACCGGCAGATTGACGCCGGAATCCGGCGCCACCTTCGAGGGAGTGCTGATGGCGGATGATACGCAGCAGGTGTTGCTGGCCAGTGATGCTGGTTATGGTTTCGTGGCAAAAGTGGCGGATCTGCAGAGCAAGAACAAGTCCGGCAAGAGCGTGTTGAAGTTACCCGAGGGCAGTCGCGTGCTGCCGCCATTGTTGATCAAGGACTATGCCAACGATCTAGTGGTAGCGATCACCAACGAAGGGCGTCTGCTGATGTTCGCCCTCGCAGAATTGCCAGAGCTGCCCAGAGGCAAGGGTAACAAGATTATCAGCATCGCCTCCGGGCGCGTCAGTGAGCGGCTCGAATTCGTAGTGGCGTTGTGCGTCCTTGCGCGCATTGACGTGCTGACAATTCACGCTGGCAAGCGTCATCTGAGTATGAAGCCTGCCGATCTGGAGCATTACCGTGGTGAGCGTGGCCGTCGTGGCAACAAGCTGCCAAGAGGCTTCCAGAACGTCGACAGAGTGGAAGTGATCGAGGCATAGAATAACCTCGTGCGACTGGATCAGAGTTTTGATCCAGTCGTTCTCTCTCACGCATCACTCTGTTCGTATCTCCGACTCTCCTCAGGGTTATTAGTGTGATATCTTCCCGTCAAAAATCACGGTGACAAAATGATATCAAGAAACTTGTTGCAGACTTATCGCTGGCCCAGCCTGCTTCCTCTGACCTTGTTGCTGATCGGTGCCGATGTGCAGGCGCAGCAATCCCCTGTTCGGACTAATTCCAGCGCCCAGAGCCCTCACATTGAAGAAGTGATCGTCAGCGCGACGCGACGCGACGTGAACAGCCAGCGGGTGGGCATCAGCCTCACTGCGCTTGACCGTGAGCAACTGCAGCGCCCCGTGGCACGCAGCCTGCCGGATCTCGCCGAAAGCCTGCCCAACGTCGAGCTATTTGATGACTACGGCGGGCACGGCATGCCGGTGTGGGTGATTCGCGGTGTCGGTCTGCAGGATTTCAACGCCAACAACACGCCGACCGCCGCCGTTTATGTCGATGAGGTCTACCAGAGTTCTTCCGTTCAGGGTAGCAGCGGCTTGTTTGACACCGAGCGAGTCGAAATTCTCAAAGGGCCGCAAGGCGGACTGTACGGCCGCAACACCAGCGGTGGTGTGGTCCGGCAACTCACCACGCGCGCCAGTCTGCAGCAACAGGAAGGCTATCTCAACCTCGGCGTCGGCAGCTGGGACGATCGTCTTCTGGAGGGCGCCGCCAACCAGCCCCTGAGCGACACCGTCGCCGTGCGCATTGCCGGGCGCATCAATCGCAGCCACGATGCCTGGCAGACCAGCCTTCCCTCGGGACAGAAGCACGGCGAAAAAGATCTGTGGGACGTGCGCAACTGGTGGCTGCTCGAAACCTCAGAGCGCAGCCGGCTGGAACTGAAGCTGTATGGCGGCGAGAACAATTCCGAGCTGCCCCTCGCGCGCTCGGTGGGCCTCTACGAGCCTGACGCCGATTTCTGCGCAGCCGCGCTCGCCGGACAGCGCGACGACCGCCAGTGCCTGAACTATGCGGGACTGGTAGCGGGACTCACTGGAGGAGCGGCCAGCCCGTCGCCTTCCGTGCAAAAGCGTGACGGCTCCACCTCACTGTCGAGCACTCTGAATCGCCTCGACAATAGCCATGCCGGTGCGACCGCGTTGTTCACTGCCGATACCCGCTGGGCTGCAATCGGCTCACCTCAGCTGCAGGCGGTCAGCAATGTCGAGCGTTTCGACTATGGACTGGCCTTCGACTATGACGGCAGCGCCGCCGAGCTTGGTCATCAGCTCACCGCGAGCGCCATCCGCTCCGCGTCACAGGAACTGCGCCTCGTCTCCACCGCCGGCGGCCCCCTGGACTGGCAGGTTGGCACTGCGCTCAGCCGCGAAGAGTTCGTGGAGGATCGCCAGTTCCGTCTGCAGGACAATATTCCAGTTGGCCTGATACACGGGCAACTGGACTACGAACAGATCACCCGCACACGCGCTGCCTATGTGTTGGCCGACTATGCCTGGAGCGAGCGCTGGTCGCTCAACGGGTCGCTGCGCTACACGAAGGAGTGGAAGACCTATCGCGATGGCAGCGTCCGGGCGCCGGCATTCCCGGCGCCTTATGACGTGGTGGTCAGTGATCTGAACGGCGACTATGCGCTCGGCAGCCGCTGGTCCGGCAGCATGGCGTTGAACTGGCAGCAAACCGCTGACACTTTCCTCTATGGGTCGGTCTCCCGAGGCTTCAAGGCGGGTGGCTTCTTCGGTGGTTTCATCTTCGATCGCGCGGAGTTCGCGCCCTATAAAGAAGAGACCGTGCTGGCTTACGAGACAGGCATCAAGACACAGACGCTGGAGAACAGGCTGCGTCTGAACGCGGCGCTGTTCCATTATGATTACCGGGACGTGCAGGGCTTTGCAAACGTAGAGACCGGGCCCGCAGGTGGCGGCGCGTCCATCGTGCTGGAGCGACTGACCACGTTGGGAGACGGCACGCACTCCGGAGTGGATCTCGATTTACTCTGGCTGCCGGTCGAGAACTGGTCTGTGCAGGCGGCGCTGGGATATCTGGATGCCCGCATCGACAGTGGTGCCGGGACAACACTCAACATCCTGAAGCAGGCAGTCAGCACCGCTGGTGAACGACCTTATGCGCCGCACTGGAGCGGATCATTGGCGCTGGGGTATACGCGTCCGATGTCCAGTCGCTTCGTCATGCAATCGGAGCTGTCCTGGCACTATCGCAGTGAATTCTCTGGCACCCTGAGCTCAGCGCTCGACAAGGCGATGAGCACGCTCAATGGTTACGGACTTCTGGATGGAACTGTGACACTGGGCCCCGTGGGCGAGCGCTGGAGCGTCTCGTTGTGGGGCAGGAATCTGCTTGACAAGGTTTATTCACCGCGCAAAGTTTATGATTCCCTCGGCAGCTATGTGGACATTATGGGGCAGCCGCGTTCCGTGGGATTGCAGGCCCGCTATCACTGGTAATGGCATCAATAGCAGGCCTGTGTCACTTTTTACAGAATAGAGATTGCAAGAGCGGGTTAGTTTGACCGCTCGTGCAGGAATAAAAATCGAAAATGTAGGAATAAATGTAGGAAAAGTGAATGCGCTCCGAAAATAAATTTCCCCATCACCATTGATAAAAGCTCTGCAAAAAAAATCTTCATCTGGAAATAGCCTGCAAATTAAGGCCTTTTCGAGTTTTCAGAAAGCGACATTTGCTCCCATCCGCCATGACACGGTCTCATTTGTCATGGCATCGTATTATGATGGTTCAGTTGAACCATTTTTCAACTCCGCTTCAACCTGATTCAGATCCAGTGACGGATACCTCAGTGCCTTCTGCGTCAGGCGCTCGCCATCGCGACATTCACTGACTGACTTCCAACAGGCTCTCCTGCTTGCCTGTGCAGCCGTCCGTGTTGCGACTCGCCCATAAACTCATCGACAACCTGTCAGCCTGCTCAGGAGAAATTTCATGGAACTGCGAAAAGCGCTCACGACTTCAACTTCTGCAACAATCAATCATCACATCAATTCACTTGGAGACTTTCAGCTGCTGCCGGGTTTGTTGCCTGGTATCAATGCAGGTGCGGAAAGACTCGCTGCGTTGAATCGCACCGTTCGCGACAAGCTGGGCGAGGAGTCCGCTCTGAAAGCCTACTACGGGGAAGAAGTGTTGAGTATTCCCGAAGCCACGTTGGATGCCCTCGCGCGGTGCTACATGACCGTCTTCAACGAGAGCTGGGGAGAAAGCTGGACAGAGGCGTCGGCCAAACGTGAGATAAAGGACAGCCTGCAATGGAACCCGAGCCGGATTCCGCTGTTGTCACTCTTGTTCAAGGACGCCGACATCATCGGCTTCTGCTGGGTGCTGCTGCTGGACAAGAGCGCGCTCAGCATGGAGCGTGATATGCCGTGGGAATTGTCCGACGCAGAGAAGAGCGGGGGACTCGCGATTTCGACATACTGGATGGACGAGGTGGTTAAAAAGGATCGCATCATGTTCATCAAGGAGCTCGGTGCATTGAAGGAACATCGCCAGAAGGTGTCGCCGTTCCTCTCAATTCCGCTTTTTGAGAGGGCTGTACAGATGGGATATGATGTGGCGTTCCTGTGGACCAACGTCTACAGCAAAGCATTCAAGTGGGGACTGGGCGTAGGCTTCTCCCCGGTGCATTTCTTTATTACCAACAACCTGCTGCTGATGTATGGCAGCGTCAAGGGGTCGTTGGATACGCTGAAGGCTGTCGTCGATGCCTCGTTCAGCAAGCAGAGTCAGTACTACATGATCAAGAACATCAATAAGTATCTGCTCAAAGGGGAGGCTCGCAACTGAGGCCGCTGTTGCTGGCCGGTTGCTGCAACGATGAACTTTATCTTTGTGCCCAATGCCATTGTACTGGTACTGCTGGGTCTGATCACCTGGCGGCAGAATCCGGGACGGTTGTCATTCACGTATCTGATGACCAACCTCTCGGTTGCTGTCTGGGCACTTTGCTTCATGCTGCTGCACGAATTTCAGACGCTGGTGCCGATCAATCCTGTTTCGCAGTTGCAGTTGGTGTGCGCCATCGTGTTTGCCAATGGCTTCATTTACACCAGTCTCCTTTATCCCGCTGTCAGGAAGATGCCGTGGCCATGGCTCAATGGTCTCAACTTGCTGACAGGCCTTGGATTCACGGTGCTGATTCTGTTCAGCGATGTGGTTTCCCGCGCGGAATTGCAGGAAGGCTCGATCGTTTACCTAGACGGTGCCGGGTATCTGTATTACTCGATCTATCTGGTGCTGCTGGGTTCGCTCACCGTGATCAATCTGTTCATCAGTTACCGGCGCTATCCCGAGTACCGGGTGCGTCTGGCTTATATGCTGACGGGTCTGGGGTTGTTTATCTTTCTGAGCATCTTCTTCGATCTGATTCTGGTGCTGTTTGGAAATTATGATCTGCTGGTGTTCGGGCATCTGGCCTCCGTATTTCCCTCGCTGTTTTTTGCCTATGCGATCAGCAAGCATGACCTGCTCGACATCCGCTTGCTGGTGCGGCGCAATACCGCGAAGCTGATCGTCGCGTCGCTGATTGTGACCAGTTTGTATCTGGCGTTTCAGATTTCTTTCAGCAGTCCTGCGTCCAGCCTGATATTGATCTGTCTGTTCGGTGTGGTCTGGGCGTTCGGTGCCGCTCCTCTGGAGTTGCTGTTGGTGACGACAGCGCGGCGCACATTTGTGCACGGGTGGTATGACGCCGAAGACATCCTCAATCGTTTGTCGGGTGCACTGGAGCAGGAAAAAAATCGCCGGGATATTTTTCGTCAGCTGATCGAAGAGCTCGATAACACCTTTGAACTGGAGCGGGCACATTACGTGGTGGCAGTGCGTGGTGATGAAGACGACTTGCGGGGCTACGAACTGATCGCCTGCCACGGGTCCGGGCAACCATCCGTCGCATCCTCTGCCGTCATCGAAGCGCTGGCTGTCGATGACCCCTTTGTCGAAGAGTGTCGCAACCGAGGCTCACTTGCAGGACTCGATGAGTTTGCTCCCGCTGAGCAGCGGCGCTTCCTTGCGCTGGGGCATCTCCACCCGGAGTTGTGTCTGGTCATTCCTTGCTTCTCTCCGGAAATTCTCGAGGGCGTGCTGATATTGGGAGAGCGTAGCAATCAGGAGGCGTTCAGCAGGAGGGACCGGCAATTTTTGACGCGCCTGCGCGGCTATGTCTCCGCGATTCTGTATCGACTGACCCCCTTTGAAAGACTGGAGAAGCTCTACGCGGAAAACCAGAAGCGCCTGCATGAGGCGGAGATCGAGTTGATGCGCGCGGAAAAGAGCCGCGCTATCGCCCACGCGACCCGTCAGGCGCATCATGAGATCAGAACGCCGCTCAATATCATTCGCTTGAGCGCAAGGCGCATTCGTGATCTTGAGAGTGTCGAAAAATATCGCGAAATAATTGAGGCCCAGGTCGACCGCGCGACGGAGATCGTCGAGGAAACCCTGGCGTTCACTGATGCGGACGCCGACGAGAGCGAACGCTTGCAGTCGGTCGATATCAATCAGGTGCTGGCACGTTGCCTGCGCCTGGCGCCCGAAACCAATCACGAGAAGGTGCTGGATCTGCAGCAGAATCTGCCGACGGTGCAGGGTATCCCCGGTGACTTGCAGGTGTTGTTTTCCAATTTGATCAAGAATGGATTGGAGGCGATGCCCGAGGCTGGCACGCTCCGGATTCGCTCAAATGCCGAGCGTGGTGAGGTGGTTATAGCGGTCAGTGATACAGGGGTTGGTATCGCACCTGAGTTGCGCGAGAAGATATGGGAGCCCTATTTCAGTGGCAAAGTCACGGCTGCGGGCAATGCCACGGCAAGACGGGGTTGGGGCCTGACGATCTGCAATCGCATCATCACAGAACACAAGGGGACGATTCAGTTCACCTGCAAGCCTGGCCTTGAGACCACGTTCACCGTGCGCCTGCCAGCGGAGCCGAGCGCTCTTATTTCCGGAGCTCCTTGACCCAGCGTGCTTCTCGTTCGATCAGAATCTCGCGCAGGATTTCCGCTTCCTGAAGAATGACGATGCGCTTGAGGAGAGTCAGCAACTCTTCTTGGTCAAAGGGTTTGACGACATATCCCGAGGCGAGGCCCAGTGTGGGGTCTTTTGCCAGCTGCAGGCGTTCTTTGTCGCTGTAGGCCGAAAAAATCACGATGGGAATGTGGCGCTTGAACGGACTCCGTCCTTCCTCTGTGCGCAGGCGTTTGATGAATACCTCGCCGTTCATTTTCGGCATCTGCCAGTCCAGCAGAATGCAGGCGACACGATTGCTCAGAAAGTTGAAGCCACGCTGATTATTTCCCAGAACCTCGAAGGCGTGCTCGCCGTCATAGGCAGGAATAGCCTGATAGAGTCCCGTTTCGTTGATGATTTCCACAACCAGGGCTGATTGCGTCTTGTCATCTTCTACAACCAGTATCAACGGTTTAGATTTCATGTGAGCCCTCCGCTCCGGTCATCATCAGAATTTCAGGTGAGCGAGCTGCTGCCAGGAGCGCCAGCTCTGGCGAAAAACAAAGATCGGCCCTTGCACGATGCCTGTGAGGATGGCGAACGGCAGCAGGAGCAGCGCGATCAGTGTGTTGGCGAGAATAAGCAGCAGGGGAAAAGGTTCGTGCTTGAATTCAGTCTGAATCTCACTGTTGGTAAGCTCCACGAGCTCGATGGATTTCGATTTCATGCGGTGCGTGAGAATGGCGGCGGTGAATTTGTTGTAGCTGCGTAACGGATAGCGTTTCCACTGCGTGACCTGCAGATGATTCAGATCGACCCAGTTCTCATACACTGCGAGGATTTTGAACAAGATCCCGCCGAGGATTCCGTAGCACAGACTCCAGAGGAGGATCAGAGGGAAGCAAATGGCTGTCAATAATCGTTTAAGCATCTTGTAACTCCTTTTCGGTATTGCATCCTGCAGATGTGCGGACTGACTTCTGTTTTCAGTTTCACCTGACGCTAGTATACACTACCGTCAGTCGCACAGTTTTCGCAACATGGCCGCTGCGCAAACCGGATTTCCACCTCTGATTTTTACCAAAGTGCATTCGATGCCTGCTCTGTCATGCTGACAACCAACTCGCTCGTCAAAGGTCTGCTGATCGTTGCGTATCTGGCGCTGTATGGAGTGTTTTCATTCCTGTTTCGGGATCTTGTTAATGACCCGTTGTTCCATGCCTTATTTCACATCTTCTTTATCGTGTTGATCTGCGTGACTTACGATGTGCTGTACCCCTACATGCTCATGGGCTTCAAGACCTCGCGAGGCGATCTGCCGGCCAGCAGGCTCGGGTCACTGGCGGCACTCATCAATGCCATGCATGAGCACGCGGATATGGACAGCCTGCTCGATTTTGCAGGCAGAGCTCTTACGCGCTTGATGAATGTCGAGAAGACGACCATCTTCATCTGCGACACGCTTCTCACAACGGGTGCGGAGAACCGTCATGCCGTCAGAGGAATGCGGCAATGGGAGCCGGGTCTTCTCGATCTCGATAATGACGAGATCGCTCGCTCTGCATATACGACGGATCCGGCGCTGATCAGGTTGGAGGGGACAAATCCATTGTTGCTGCACGCCCGCAGTCAGCGCACCGTGTTTTTTGCCTCGCACTGTTCGGCCGCCGTGGCGCGCGAGCTGCAGCGCTTCGATGCGGAGCAGGGTTTGCCCGCCCACGGCGAGCAGGCTTTGTTGTGCCTCTTGTTGCCGGGAGGCAGACTTCTGCAAGTGGGCAATCGCGATGATGAAGCGCCGCTTCTGCATTTCTTCTGTCTGCAATTGAATATCGCCGTCGAACGTATTGACGCTCACCGCCGCCAGCAAGCCAGGAAGGAGGCAATCTACGCCGAGAAGATGGCGCTGCTTTCCAATCTCAGCGCCACCATTGCGCATGAAATGCGCACGCCGTTGTCGGGCGTGCGGGCGAGCATCAGTGGCGTAGAGTCTTATCTGCCGGATCTTCTCGAAGGGTACCGCTACGCCAGTCTACAGGAGCCAACGCGCTTTTTTCCGATTCGCGCCGAGCACCGGGACATGCTTGAGGGCACGCCCGCACGCATCAAGAGCATGGTGGATCAGGCCAATTCCGTCATCGATCTGCTGCTGGTGAATCTGCGTAATCGCGAGCTGGATCATTCGAACTTTACCCGCTGCACCATGGCCGCGTGCGTGGAAGAGGCAGTGCTGACTTTTCCTTTCAAGCGCGACCAGCGCCAGCACCTGCACCTCTCTGTTGGCAATGGTTTCGACTTCACCGGTGTGCACTCGCTGATGGTCTATGTATTGTTCAACCTGATCAAGAATGCCCTCTACAGCGTCGAGGCGGCAGGCAAGGGTGACATCAGCATCACTCTGGAGTGCACCGCTCAGCAGCATCGTCTTATCTTCACTGACACCGGCCTGGGAATCAGCGAGGAGAATCTGCCGCACATATTCGATCGCTTCTTCACGACCAAGAATGATGGCACCGGTGCCGGGCTGGCTTTCTGCAAGCGTACTCTCACCAGCTTCAATGCTGTGATGGAAGTCGATTCGGTATTGGGCGAATACACCACCTTCACACTGGATTTTCCCGCTCTGGCGGCAGAGGGCAGAGAGGGTGGCGAACGCGTAAAGCACTGACGAAAATCAGTGCAGATACTTCTGCCCGCCGCCGCTCTGTGGCGCGCTGATATGCGCACTGTAGGGGACAATATCTTCGGGGTGGTACTTGCGCAGCAGACTCCTGGCCTGTTCGCCCGGCAGCATCGCGCAATGGTAGGCGGCATGTTCGGAGATACGGGCGGCCGGCACGTAGTATTTCTTCCAGTTCTGCAGAATTTCCGGATCTATCTTCTCTTGTTCGTTGCTGACGTTGAACAGTGGGATGACTGAGCCGTTCGCCAGTGCCTGTTGCAGTTCGTCCGGCGCCTGATCGGCCACGCATTGCCGATAGTGGCTCTGCAATTTCTTCTCGGGCAGGATCAGCAGAATTGAAACCGTGCCATTCTCATCGAGCAGGAAAAATCCGGAGTAGGGTTCGTCGATGAGGTAGTACTCGGCGATATTGCGCGTCGAGAGAATCTCACGAAAATAATTCACGAAGTCCGGGTTGTTGATGAAGCGGCTCTGGCTGTTGGCGATGACGGGATCGGTGATGAGCTTGAAGGTTCTGCTGAAATAGTGCTGCTGCAGGTTGGCAATCGAGCGATTGAGTTTCGCCTGCAGATGCTGATCCTTCTTGCTGATGTACTGGTCTATCAACCCTTCATTGAAGGCCTGCACCGCCAGATCAGTGTCTGCTTGGCCAGTCAGCAGAATCTTCTTCACATAGGGGTTGGTCAGGCTCATGCAGAACTCCAACCCGTTCATCTCAGGCATGGAGTAGTCGACCACCACCACCGTCGGTGTGGAAAAGCGGCCCGGATTATAGACTTCCTTGTAAATCTCGTTGATGTCGATATGGTTGAGCGTGTCGGAGTCGAAGGGGCCAGTCTTGTAGGACGAGTAACAGCGCCGAATCATGTCGGCCTGCTGATTCGAGTTGTTGACGTGCATTAGCGCCTGCGCGGCTGAACGAAAGAGGCGATAGCTGAGGTTGCGGCGCAACAGCAGACTGACTGCGTCGAGAAAGTCAGGGTCGTCATCTACCAGCACGACTTGTGTGGGGTAGTAAAAAAGATGACAGATCGGGAACTTGATATCTATTTCCGGGCTCCTTGTTCGTGCAACTGCAACAGGCGCATTTGCCCGTTCAGACGCTCATCTCCTGCGCGAGCAGGTGTTCCACCTGTCGGCTAAGCAGTGACTTGTAGTTGGCAAGCGGCTCATCGACGAGCCAAGTCTTGATGAACTCTCCAGTCGTATCATCGACGATCTCGTTGAACTCTTCAGTGATCAGGCGATTATCGGCGTCTGCGTGCGCATAGACAGCCTCGCTGATCAGCAGCGTCCCGATCGGGCCATCCTCGCAGATCTGTCTGGCCAGCGCGAGATTCTCTCCCGCCACGGTGTAGCTCTTCTGTTCGAGGGATGAGATTACCCCGGTCAGCAGCTCACCGCAATGCAGGCCTGCGCGGAACTGCAGCGAGGGCAGTGACTGTGCCTCGAGCTCGCGGCCCAGAGTGTTGGCCAGTTGCAGGAACAGCAGGGCGGCGCACACAGCATGGAAGCTGTGGTCCTCGTCACTCTGCGCCGCACCAAAGGTCAGCAGAATCTCATCTCCTGCACACTTCTCGATGTTGCCGTTGTACAGCTGCGCGACCTTGTGGATGTAGAAATAATAGGTATTGATCAGCTCCACGGTCTCCACCGGATCGTGCTGATGGAGCGCCGATCTGTAATTGCTGATGTTCAGATGGAGAATACTGACGACGGTGCTGCCAGGTTTGCGGTAAGCCGGTGGCGTCTGCGCCACGGCGGCGGGTTCGGGCTCATCGCCAAAGATCGTCTGTCGTGTTTCGGGGTCTTCGAGATCGTAGATCAAGCGGTTGTAGTTGCGGATGAGTGCGCCGACTTCATCACCACGCTCTCCATATGGGCAGGGCTCCGGTTCACCGCGCCGGACGCTGTGCATGGAGGCGCTCAGCATACGCAGCGGGAAGGTCACGAAATGCTGTGCCAGCGCCAGCGTCACGCTGATGCCGGTAAGCGCCAGCAGCAGCAGTGCAATCAGCATGAAGAGGAAATTGCGGGTGACACCCTGCTCGATGTAGCGCTGGTCCAGGTGAATGCGGACATACCCGGCCAGCGAATCCTGCAAGGCGATGGGCGCTACATAGCTGCCAAACAGATCCGTGCTGCCGGTTTGTGTGCCATCCGGATCGGAGACTGCAGCACCGGAAATCGCGATGACCTGATCGTCGATACTCAGAATGGCGGCCTGACTGATGGCTGCGTCGCGGGTCAGCTGGCTGAGCAACACATTCATGCTGATCAGATCGTTGGCCAGCACGAGTTCGGTGGCGAGAATGGCGGTCTGACGTGCGAGGGTGTTGCCGAGGCTGTCGGCCTGCTGGCGCAGGATGTTCTCCGTCGTCTGATTAGTGACGAGCCAGAATACGCACATGGAGAGGATCAGCAGCACGCAGCTGGCAATGGCCAGCTTTTGTCCCACGCGCAATTGCGACACTGGCTGCGAATACTGGGAGTGGGAGCGGGCCCCGCCCGCGATGGCCCCCCCACTGAGCTCCTCACCTGCAAGCGCTGAAAAATCCTGTGCGGGTCTGTCTGAAGATATGTTGTCTGTTGCCAATTTCAGTTTCTCTAGTAAAAGGAATCCAGCGTGATCTCTTCATCCTGCACGAAGCTGAAGTCCATTTTGTCGCTCGGTTCCTGCAGGCAGTTGCCCTGCACAAAGTTGACATCTGCCTGCCATAGCAGCGGTAGCACGTCGATGTGATCGATCATGGGGGCGATCACCAGCACGCCCCGTGCATGCAGGCTGTTCACAGTGGTGTTCAATTTCTCGCGCTGCGCCGGATCGCTGCCAATGTTGTCCAGCAGCGATTTGTCCAGCTTCACGAAGTCCACACCGCTGTTGGGCAGATACTTGAAGGGGCTGAGCATGCAGCCGAAATGTGCCACCGAAAGCGGAATCTGGAGTTTCTGCAGCTGATTGCAGAACTGCGTCAGTCGCTCCGGAGCGCTGACGATATCGAGCTCGCTGATCTGCAACACGATGCGATTGGCTGACAACCGCGTCGCATTCAACTGCTGCGTCAGCCAGGGCAGGAAGTCGATGCTGCTGATGGAATTCTGGGTCAGATTGATGGTGAGCTGCAGATTGGGATCATCGCGATTCTGCAGCAACTGCAGGGACTTTTCCGTGACCCAGCGATCGATCCTTTCACCCAGGCC
>CAIRBI010000112.1 GCA_903876785.1 uncultured Gammaproteobacteria bacterium | reverse complement strand
CAGATCAACCTCACGACTGGTGCGCCGCTGATTTTCCAGAGCCTCTGTCAATGCACCGAACACCTGACGACTGGCAGCATCCGGGGTGATGTATTCGAGCAGCACATGCAGCTGGCCGCCGCAGGGCAGACGCAGGCGGGCGGCCTGTTCAGCGGTGATGCCATATTTGACGGTGAAGGGTTTGTTCTCGATGTCGTACTGGCTCTTGAGGCTGCCATCGCGCAGCTGGGCGAGGAAGTCTTCCTCGATGCAGCCGCCGGAGATGGAACCGGCAAGCTCGCCGTCCAGTGTGCACGCCATCATGGAGCCGATCGGTCGGGGTGAGGAGCCCCAGGTCTTTAGAATCGTGCATAACCAGACCGGGCGCTCAGCATTGAGCCACTCGAAAACGCTGGTGATGATGTGCTGCTGTCCACTCTGCATGGTGATACCCCGGCTGACCCAATTGCCCGCTTTTGCGAGGCGGAGCTTACAGTAACTGCGCGCGCGAATACAACGAGCCAGCCCTGTGGGAGCGAGCCTGCTCGCGATTGCTTTGCCTGAAACATAAATACAATCGCGGGCAGGCCCGCTCCCACACTCTTCGGATCAGACTTTCTGGGTCTTCCACGAGCCGCGCATGAACCACCATACGCCAACGATGCCCATCAGCATCTCAGCTACAAAGATCGACCAGAACACGCCGTGCGGCCCCATGTCCAGCTGCGTGGAAAGCCACCAGGCCACGGGCACCTGCACTATCCAATAGCAGAACACGTTGATCCAGGTTGGCGTCATGGTGTCACCGGCGCCATTGAAAGCCTGTACGACCACCATACCGACGGCCATGAAGGAGTAGGCATAGCTCATGATGCGCATCGCGTCGACGCCGTACTGCACGGCGGCGGGTTCCTGCGTGAACAGATGCATGATGCTCTGCGGTACGGTCAGCATCACCAGCGACACCAGGACCATGTAAGCGACGTTGTACTTCGCGACCTGCCACACAGTGCTCTGCGCACGCTGTACTTTCTGCGCGCCGAGGTTCTGCCCTACGAGGGTTGCCACTGCATTGCTGAGACCCCACGCGGGCAATATGGTGAACATCATGATGCGCAGCGCAATTGTGTAGCCCGCCACGGCGTCGCTGCCATGATCCGAGACCAGCCGCATGAGGAACACCCAGCTCGCCGTCGCAATCAGGAACTGCGCGATGCCGCCAGCGGAGATGCGGAACAGCGCCAGAATCACCGACATCTTCACGACCAGATCCTGCAGGCCGAGCTGGATGCGACGATTGTTCGCGCACAGATACCAAAGCTGATAGAGCACGCCGACGCCGCGACCGATATTGGTAGCCACTGCCGCGCCAGTGACACCCATGTCCGGGAACGGCCCTACGCCATAAATAAGACAAGGGTCGAGCACGATGTTGATGCCATTGGCCAGCAACAGTGAACGCATGGCGATGCTGGCATCCCCCGCACCCCGGAAGATCGCGTTGTTGAGGAACAGGAACACAACCGTGAAGGAACCGCTGAGCATGATCTGAATGTAACTCGTGCCCCCTTCGACCACGGCGGCCTCGGCACCCATCAACGCCAGAATCTTGCCCGCATAGAAAAAACCGACCACGCCGACAAAGATCGACACGAAGATGCCCATCCACAACGCCTGTCCGGCCGCAAACGCAGCACCTGCCGCATTGTCTTCGCCGATGCGCCGCGCCACCATCGCCGTCGTACCCATGGACAAACCAATCGCCACCGCATAGAGCAGCGTCATCACCGCTTCGGTGAGACCAACCGTCGCCACCGCCTGCGGCCCGAGTCCCGCCACGAAGAAGATGTCGACGATGGCGAACACCGACTCCATCGCCATCTCCAGAATCATCGGCACCGCCAGCAGGAAAGTGGCCCTGGCGATGGAGCCTTCGGTGTAGTTGATGCTCGAACTGCCGACGAGGGCCTGCTTGAACAGGCTCATGCCTGCGCGGATTTTCTTGATGCTCATGACGCGCTCAGCTGCAACGGTCGGTGACGCTGTTCAAGGTTCAACAGAGCAACTTTGGTCGGCAGCCCGCCGCCGAATCCGGTCAACTTGCCCGTGCTACCAATGACGCGATGACAGGGAATGATGATCGGAATCGGATTCCGTCCATTGGCGGCACCCACCGCCCTGCTCGCCTTAGGCTTGCCAACTTGCTCGGCGATCTGGCCATAGCTGCAGGTGCTGCCATAGGGAATCGTCGTGAGCGCCTTCCACACACTTATCTGAAACTCCGTGCCCTGCGGGGACAGTGGCAGATCGAACTCCTGCAGTGCACCGGCAAAATAGGCGTTGAGCTGCGACTTCACAGCGGTGAAAACCGAGTCATCGGGGCGCCAGAGGTCCTCATGTCGCGTGCGCATCTTGCCCTCGGAAAAGCCCAGCAGATGCAAGTTGTCACCGTCACCGGCCAGCAGCAGATCGCCGATGGGGGATGCCAGATAGCTGTAGTAAATCGTCATTTGTTCCACCACTCCAAAAAAATTACTCCCAATCCTGTGGGAGCGGGCCTTGCCCGCGATTTCCTGTCCGCGATTGATTTCATCGCAATTCAATCGCGGGCAGGCCCGCTCCCACAGGCTTGGTCAACCCACAGCATAATGCCGCCACAGCAGCATCACCACATAGGCGCGCCACGGGCGCCACTTCTCTGCGCGCTGCAACAATTGCGCGGGCGTCAGCGTCTCATCCGGCAAAGCCGCGACCCGCAGCAGTATCAAGTCCGCATGGGGAAACGCATCCGGGTCATTGAGCGCGCGCAGGGCAATGTACTGCGCCGTCCACGGGCCGATACCGGGAATCTGCACAATGCGCTCCACGAACGCTGGCGTGTCCATATTGCCATCGAACCGCAACTCCCCCGCGCACACCGCGCAAGCGAGCTCGCGAATCGCCGCAATGCGGCGCGTCGTAATGCCCAGTCCGGACAACGAGGTATCGACGAGCGCGGCCGCTGTCGGAAATATTCTCGTCAGCGCCTGGTTGCCCTGCCCTGCATACGCAGCACCATGCGCCTGCGCCAACCGTGACACCAGCGTCGTGGCCCCTTTCACCGACACCTGCTGACCGATGATGGCGCGTACCGCCACCTCGAAACCATCCCACGCTACCGGCACGCGAATACCAGGGTGTGCCGCGATGATCGGCCCGAGATGCGGATCAGCACCGAGAAAATTCTCGATGTCACTGCTCACCGCTTTCAAATCGAACATCACGCGCACGCGCTCGACAATCTGCTGCAGCGCTCGCGTCTGGCCAATGTGAATCGTCAACAGCAACGTGTGACTCGCGGCGCTGAACTGCACCGACAATTCACCCGCCTCGCCATTGAGCATGATCGTTCTGGAATAGGTATCGGCGGTGACATGCTCGACACCGGGAATCGCGCGCGTTGCCAGATAACTCAGCATCGCGCGCCAGTCGAACGGTGGCCGGTAACTCAGACGAATCTGAATGCCGTGCGGCACTTCTTGCGAAACTGCATCGCTGCTCTTCTCCTGCCGCCGCAGCGAGATCGGCGTACGACCATAGACTTGTTGAAAGACGGCGTTGAAGCGGCGCACGCTGCTGAAGCCCGCCGCGAAGCAGACCTCACTCATCGGCATGCGTGTCTCGTCGATCAGTTTCTTGGCTAAATGCAGGCGTTGCGTCGTCGCCACCGCGGCTGGTGCCACCCCCAGATGTTGATCGAAGAGGCGTGTCAGCTGGCGGGCACCGATGCCGAGCCGCACCGCCAGTTCATCGACAGAACCTTCATCCAGCGCACCGCGCGCAATCAATTGCAGCGCCCGCGACACGGTGTGCGACGTTCCCATCCACGCCGGAGTCCCCGGCGAAGACTCGGGACGGCAACGCAGACAGGGACGGAAGCCCGCCTCGGCCGCCGCCGCTGCCGTGCTGTAGAGCCGGATGTTTTCTTTACGCGGCAGCCGCACAGGACACACCGGTCGACAATAGATGCCGGTGGTCACCACGCCAATGAACACCCGGCCGTCGAAATGCGGATCGCGCGCCTGGCGGGCCTGTTCAAAGTCATCGGGGTTCAGTAACACGGGGTGCGGTCTCGCTCAGGGTTGTCAGCCGACAAATCAAAGTGAGATGCAAATTAACACAGACAGACAACGCCGTACTGGCCATTTGCGGACATCACTATAAAAATAGGACGACACCCATGGAATACCCGTTTATATTCCCCATGTTCCCAAAGCCAGTCAGGAGCCGCCATTTTGAAATCTCTGTTCGCACCCATAACCCTGCCCCTGTGCCTGATGCTGCGCTGCGGCGGCGCAACTCGCGAGTGTAGCAATCGAACAGCGGAGTTCAGCTGAATCAACCGGAGTGAAAACAACCATGCGCATCCCATGCCTCGCCGCCTGCATCAGCATTGCCTTGCTGCTCGCCAGCTCTGCTGACGTTTCAGCTCAGACTGGCGGCCCGGTGGGTGACACTCCCAGCACCGCCCGCGCCAGCGATGGCCGCTACATCAGCTGGCGCGAACACATCATCGACGACCCCGCCATTGCCGGCTTCATCTTGAGCGGCAGCGATGGACTGGTGATGGGTGACATCGACAACGACGGCTTCGAGGACATCGTCTCCGTCCATGAATATGACTCCAGTTACGACTCCTCGGAGCCGGATCCGGACTTCATTCCTCCCGCCGAGGGGCATGTCCGCATCGCGTTTGCTTCGGCCAACCCACTGCAGTGGAGCAACATCACGCTGGCCGAGGGCACCGAAGTACCGGCTCCCGAGGATGTGGACATTGCCGATGTGAACGGTGATGGCTTTCTCGACGTGATTGTGGCGGCCGAGTTGTCACACCTGATCTACCTGCAGAATCCCGGTCGCGACATCCGTACCGCTCGCTGGCCACGGCTGATTCTCCCAATGACAGAAGGCCGCGGCTCATTCATCCGCGTCTTCTTCGCGGACTTCGATGGCGATGGCATCCCGGAGGCGGCAGCGCCCAACAAGGGCGCACAGCGTCCCGGACCGGCGGACTTTGCAGTCTCAACGCCTGTGTCGGTCTACAAGGTGACGGGTGACCCACTTGCGGGAGACAACTGGAGTGAGCTGGTTCTCGGCCACTACAGTGTGCCGCAGAATGCCGAACCCGTGGATCTGGACGGCGATGGCGATGCCGATATCGTGGTCGGGACACGAGGAGAACAACGCCTGGTGTTTTTCGAGAACATCAGCGACGGGACTCTGGCCTTTCGTGAGCACGCCATTGGTATCTACGGATCGCGGGCTGCCGGCTTCAATCTGGAATATCCCGATCTGAACGGAGACGGCAAACTCGACATCATCAGCGCCACTCCCGAGGGCATCGCCTGGATCGCCCAGCCACCCCTGCGCATCGACGATGCCTGGAACGCTCATCGTATCGGCACCTTCGCCCCCGACACGGTCACCGGCATGGAAACCGCCGATATCAACGGCGATGGCTTCATCGATGTGCTGGTTGGCAGTTACAGCGCCGGTTCCAGACTGGAAGATGATGCCACTGTCGATATCGCCGGCGAACTGGGTCGCCTGGGCTGGTTCGAGAATCCGGGCACTGACGCCACCGGCAGCTGGACGCGTCACGATATCTCGCGGCGCAAGCGCGGCATGTTCGACAAGTTCATTGCTCGCGACATGGATGGCGATGGCGACATGGATTTCACCGGAACACGCGGCAACAGCTATCCCTACGACGGGGTGTTCTGGCTGGAGCAAGTGCGCTCTGCCGAGCCTCTGGCCGCCTTTCAGCGCGCACGCGCGGAGGACAGTCCGGAGATGCCGGTGCCTTGAGCGACAGAGATTTTTCGCAGTGCTTGCAGTCATGGAGTCTCTCCATCTCTTGCTGTGCACTCAGGTATCAACTGCGAAAGATTCCTGTAATATCCATCGGAGTACGCAGTAGCGCTGCCACATAACGGAACAATTCATGGAATCCATGTCGCATAAACCAACGGATGACATCGGTGAGTATCTGTCGCTCCTGAAGCTGGCTCACCAGACCCTCGCCAGGCACTGGCTGGGCAATGACTTCGTGATTGAACTACTGCTCGCCAGCGTTATCGCCAGGGGACATGTCTTGCTGGTGGACGTGCCCGGCGTCGGCAAGACGACTTTGGCGAAGAGTATGGCGCAGGTACTGGGACTGGAATTCAGCCGCATCCAGTTTACCAATGATATTTTGCCTGCCGACATTCTCGGCGGCAGTGTCTACAACGCCACCGATGGCAAATTCACCTTTTCTCCCGGACCAATCTTTACCGACTTTCTGCTCGCGGATGAAATCAATCGTGCCCCTACTCGCAGTCAATCTGCATTCCTGCAGGCGATGGAAGAAGGTTTTGTGGCGGCCGATGGGGAGAGTCATCCACTCTCCGATTTATTCACGGTTATAGCGACGCAGAATCCGATTGATTTCGATAGCACCAATCCCCTGCCCGAGGCGCAACTGGATCGCTTTCTCACGTCGATCAGTCTCGGCTATCCCGATGAGGTCGCGGAGCTGCATCTGTTGCAAGGCTATGGCGACGCGGTGCGACATAATCCGGCACCGGTATTGAATCGCGAATCCGTGACCGCGTTGCGCGCCGCGAGCGACGCAGTTTTCCTGCACGATGATCTGGCGCGTTACATTATCGCGATAGCGCGTGCCAGCCGCGTTGACCCGGCAATAAAGCTTGGCATCTCGCCCCGCGGCTCCATGCATCTTGCCATTGCCTGCAAAGCCTACGCACTTGTGCAGGGCAGGAGTCAGGTCATTGCAGAAGACGTACAACGACTGATTCCACCGGTGTGGAATCACCGGGTATTGCCGCGCCACGGCAGGGACAATGACAGCAATCAGGCCCATGAGATCCTGCAGAACCTGATCAAGAAGGTGCCGGTTCCAAGATAATTTGGAGGTCAAGCTTACCGGGGATAGCGTATGGCAATGAACGAACTGGCCGACCGACCACTGCGCGTTGCTGACGAAGCAATTGTGCTGCACTGGTGGCGCATGGCGCGCTGGTTCATGAATTTGCGCGCAGTGCCGCGACTGCGGGAACGTTCGGCACGCTATCTGACCCGAATCTATCGCCGCTGTTTCCACGACGCTTTTACCCGCACGGGCAAGGTAATCCTGCTCGGGTCCCTGTTGATCTTCCTGTTCAGCTATCAGACCAATAGTGACTTCCTGTTGGCCTCGGCTACCGTGGGCATGGCGCTGCTGGCGTGGAGCGCGCTGCTCGGCTACGTGTATCGGCCGCAGGTTTCCGTGCAGCGAGACACGCCTCCTTATGCCAACGCCGGGCAGGCCTGCGTTTCCCGAATCAACGTGACAAATCAGGGTCCCCGTACCCTGCATAATTTTACTTTGCGGGAAATGTTGGTGCCGTTCGGACGTTGGCCGCAGGAATGGCTGCGCCCTCACCAGCTTGCGCTTGCCAGTAAGCACAGCACCACCGTGGCAGTGGAGTTCGAACCGCAAAAGCGTGGTGTGCTGGAGCTCTCCGGTCTTGCCGTGCAAAGCTACTTCCCGTTCTTCCTGACCCGGTTCACGCAGCGCATAGATCTTCCCTGCAAGGTGAATGTGTTGCCAGCGACCCTGCCAGTCAATGTCCCCTCACTGCGACGCATCGCAGATCTCGCCAGCAAGCGCATGACGCTCGGCACAGACAACGCGCGCAAGGGCCCCTCTCTGGAATACGCCTACTCCAGACATTACCAGACCGGTGATTCCCTGCGCCGACTGGATCATCGCGCCAGTTCCCGACAGGGCAAACCCATGAGCAAGGTCTTTGAAGGCGCTGACGAGATTCGTCGCGATCAGGTACACCTGATTGTGGACCTGACCCTGCAGGATTTCGAACGCTGGCAGCGGCGTCCGCGGGACGAATCGGCACTCGACGAGCGGCTCGCGCTGGCCGTGGAAATCGGCCTGTCGGCGCAGAACGAGGGCTTCAGTCTGGCCGCCATGGCCATGGGCAGGCAATGGCACAAACTCGACAATGTCCTGCAGTTCTATGGACACATTGCCCTTGCCAGGCCGGAGAGAGCCTGTAGCAGCGCCGGTGGTGCCGTCGGTAGTGCCGTCGGTAGTGCCACAAATAGTCCCTTGCCTGACAAGCCCCTGGCCGAAAACGGAATCCATATTCTGGTTGTGGGGCGTTGGACCAATGCGAACCAGGCCTTGGTGGAGCGCTGGCAGCGGGAGGGGATTCTGGTGCTGGTGTTCCTCATCGCTGAAAGTGCTGCGAACTCCGGGACATTGCCTGTGGGCAGTCAATACATCGAGATTCCGCGGACCGGCAAACTTGCAAAACCGGCACCAGCAGCGAAGACAAAGCCGCAAGAGGTACTGACATGAACTCCTCTGGCAATGGGTTCCGAACACTCTTCCTCTGCCTGCTTTCGCTCCATCTTGGCCTGTCAATGGAACTGCCGGTTGTGATCTGGCTGGGCATCGGCATCAGTGTGCTGGGACTCTTCAGATTGGTACGAATGGAACGCCCGACCTGGGGCTTGCTCTTCGTTCTGATTGTCTCAGGCGTTTTCATCGGCAACCAGGTACTTGAGGACTGGGCTGTGGAGGGATCGTGGCCCCAGGACAACGGGTTGGGAGCAGGGTTTCTGCTGAGTATGCTCGTCTACCTGCTTTGGCTACATCTGGCGAAACCCTCCGGGAATGCTTCTGCGGCGCAGGTGCCTCTTGACCGCGACAGCCAGAACATCATTGTGTGGGGAGTGCTGATCCTGCTGGTGATGTCGCCTCCCGATGCCACCGTATTTGTCTTTTTGGGTTTGCCACTGCCGCTCATCGCCATCGCTGGCATGCTGACGGCGAGCCTGGTGCTATTCGGCGAACGCTGCGCTCATCTGCTCACGCGCGCCGCATTGCTGGCACCGCTGCTGTTGATTGTGCCGCTGCTGCATAGCGGCCTCTCTGCAGGACAGGGTCCGATCCTTGGTGCTCTCGGCAACCTGTTCCCACGCTCCAGCAATTTCACGCCCACCGGCTTCTCGCCAAGCCAGCAACTGCGAGCGGCGGTATTCCTGCGGCCCTCCACGCGCGCCGTCATGCGTGTGCTGGCAGATGCACCGCCGAACAAGTATCTCGCCGGCAATCGCCTGGCAGTACTGGACGCCGATCTGGCGTGGCAGGCAATCGAACAGCCATTTCAGACACTGACCACATTGGATGCCGAAGCGTTGCCTTCTGGCGAATACCGCTATCCGCTTCCAAATCACCAGGCTGCACAGACTTCGACTTATGCCGACAAGCTGACGATTTTCAGCCTTACCAACGACAATTATATTTTTGCGACACCCGGAACAAGCCACGTTGTTGGCCGCTTTGCTGGAATGACACGCAGTACAGCGGATATCTGGATGCCGGCGTTCGAGCGCGGCGCGGACCGGCGCTGGCAACTGGATTCAAGCCAGAACTCTGTACCCGAAGCCGCTAATCCGGGTTATCTGCAACTGCCTGCAGTATGGGACGCTGCATTGCAGGCCAAAAGCGCTGAATTCGCAGGACCCACGCCGCAGACTACCGTAGACAATGTGTTACAGCATTTTCTCGGGAGAGCCTATGTACTGGAAACAAACTTCGATCCGGAAAAGCCCCTCCACGATTTCTTCCTGAATGACAAGGGCGGCTACTGTTTCTGGTTCGCCACAGCCACGACGCTGGCCTTGCGAGCCAATGGTATTCCGAGCCGTCTTGTCGGAGGCTATGTCATTCACGAACAACTCACTCCCAATCTATGGCTGGTACGGGAACGTGATGCACACAGCTGGGTGGAATGGCAGGATGAGGCCGGCTTCTGGCATACCATAGACCCTACGCCCTCTTCAATCTTCGGGTACTTCAACGGCTACCAGTCCTCGCAATTGAGTGTGTGGTACCACACGCTGGCCGGACAATGGCAACTGCTGCTTGATCGAATCCTCGCTGATGAAGCGACTGCCAATGTCATTGCCTGGGGAGGCCTGGCCACACTCGCCTTCCTGTTCATACGCGAATATCGGCGCATTCGAGTCACGCAAGCGCAACTCAACGGTCGCTCGCGGCAATGGCAGAAACTCTGGCAACGTTTCCTGAAACTGTCGCAACTGCCCGAGAATACCGCCTGGACTGCAAGCACCTACGCGCAGAACCTGCCATCGGAATGGCCAGCGAGCCGGATCGAGGCGACCCGACACTTTCTCCATGCTTATAATCAGGTTCGCTTCTCAATCGAGGAAATGCAGGCGTTGCAGGAGGCAAAACTCGCGCTGGATGAATTTCGCCTCAGGACAGCGGCGAACTCAAGCGCAGATGACGAAAGAAAAGCGCATGAGCGTCGTATCCAAGAGCGGGAACACGAAAAGAATCGGCATTAATTCAGGAACGCGAGGT
>CAIRBI010000111.1 GCA_903876785.1 uncultured Gammaproteobacteria bacterium | reverse complement strand
GGCCAATCTGCGCGAGCTGACCGTGCATCACGTCAATCACGACCACGACTGCAACCCGGTCGATGGCAGCAACTGGGAGCTGCTGTGCCTCTATTGTCACGACGAGGAGCACAGCAAGTTCGCCAACTTCATCCGCTATGGGGGCACCACCGAGAACAAGAAGCAGGCCGCGACGCACAATCCCTTCGCCGGGCTGCGCGATGCGTTGAGCGGATCGCGCGACAGCAGCAATGACGTAGCAAAAGACAATTCCGAAAACCACTCCTGAATCTGGCCCCTGAACCATGGTTTCCTTCAAAGGCAATAAGCAGCATCTGCCCAGCAAACCGTGCGCGAGATGCGGCCGCGAGATGACATGGCGCAAGGCCTGGGCAAAGAATTGGGAGCAGGTGCTTTACTGCTCCGATGCCTGCCGCAGAAACAAGTCCTCGCCGCTCGGCAAAGAGGCTCAAGCATGAGCGCTGCATTGCGTCATCTCGTGTTGATTCTGGGGGACCAATTGGATGAGGACGCCTCGGCGCTCAGCGATTTCGATCCGCAGCAGGATGCCATCTGGATGGCAGAGGTGGCGGAGGAATCCACCCACATCAGTTCCTCGAAACAGCGCTGCGTGGTGTTCCTCAGTGCCATGCGTCACTTTTGCGAGCGGTTGCGGAGCAAGGGTTTCCGCGTGCATTACACCCGGCTCGACGATCCTCACAACACTGGCACTCTGGCGGGGGAGCTGACTCGTGTCATCGCCATAACCTCGCCACAAGCGCTGGTGTTGACGGCGCCGGGCGACTGGCGCGTGCTGCGTGATCTGCGCGCGGCGGCGCAGCAATGTGAGATGCCCCTTGAGCTGCGCGATGACACGCACTTCTTCAGCACTGTCCGCGACTTCGCGCAGCATGCCAGTGGTCGCAAGCAGTTGCGGCTGGAGTATTTCTATCGCGAGCTGCGGCAGAAGACGGGCATTCTGATGGAGGGAGGCAAGCCTGTCGGTGGTCAGTGGAATTTTGATGAGGATAACCGCAGCAGCTTCGGGAAGGAGGGGCCAGGTGCAGTGCCGAAGCCCAGTCGTTTCGAGCCCGATGCAACCACGCAGGATGTCATCGCGCTGGTGAACGAGCGCTTTGCCAGTCATCCAGGCTCTGTCGAACACTTTGGGTGGCCCCTGACGCGAGAGCAGGCGCTGCAGACGCTCGCCGAATTCATTGCACAACGGCTGCCGCGCTTCGGGCAGTATCAGGATGCGATGTGGAATGGGGAGGTCTGGCTCTATCACTCGCACCTCGCCTCTGCGTTGAATCTGAAACTGCTCAATCCACGGGAAGTAGTGAGCGCCGCCGAGGACGCGTTTCGGCAGGGGCATGCGCCGTTACCAGCTGTCGAAGGATTCATCCGGCAGATTCTGGGGTGGCGTGAATACGTGCGTGGCATTTACTGGACGCAGATGCCGGAGTACGCACAGCGCAACGCGTTGGCCGCGCATGCGCCGCTGCCGGATTTCTATTGGAGCGGAGAGACGGACATGGCGTGTCTGCGCGACGCCATTCGTCAGACGCTGGAACACGGCTATGCCCATCATATCCAGCGCCTGATGGTCACCGGGCTGTATCCCCTGCTGCTTGGCGTCGAGCCGCAACAGGTGCATGAGTGGTATCTGGGCGTCTATGTGGATGCCGTGGAATGGGTGGAGCTGCCGAACACCCTCGGCATGAGCCAGTTTGCCGACGGCGGCGTGATGGCGAGCAAGCCCTATGTGGCGAGCGGCAAGTACATCGATCGCATGAGCAACTATTGCAAGGGCTGCCGCTTCAATCCGGCGTTGGCCACCGGCGACAGCGCCTGCCCCTTTACGACCTTGTATTGGGATTTCCTGATGCGCCACGCCGACCTCCTGGCAAAAAACCCGCGCATGCTGCTGCAACTGAAGAATGTGCAGCGTCTTGGTGTGGAGGAGCGCGAGGCGATTGCAGAAAAAGCACGGCTGCTGGGGAGAGGGGTTAACCAGCCCTGACTCAGATAAAGGCGCACTGGCCCTTGTTTGCCGGGCATTCAGCGGCGAAGGCCAGCGATTCGCGCTGCAGCGACACGTGTTCGATGCCGAAGGTCTCGCTCAGCCGCGCGGACGCCAGCCGCAGCAGCGCGTCGTGCTCGGTGGCGGCGTCTCCAGACATTTCATCAACCACCAGATGCGCCGTCAGCGCATTTTCGGCGGTGCTGATGGCCCACACGTGCAGGTCATGCACCGCCACGACGCCCGGCAGCGTCAGCAGGCATTGATGTGCCTGAGCGAGATCGACGCTGTCTGGCACGCCGTCAAATAGTAGATGCAGTGATTTGCGAAACAGTGACCACGTCCCCGCCACCACCACCAGCACGATCAGCAGACTGACCACCGGGTCGATCCATGCCCAGCCGCGCCACAGATACAGCGCCCCCGCCAGCACCACGCCCAGCGAGACCACAGCGTCGGCCGCCATGTGCAGGAATGCCCCGCGAATGTTCAGATCGTTCTTGCTGCCGGCCATGAACAGCCAGGCGGTCGCGGCATTGACCAGCACGCCGACGCCGGCCACCAGCATCACCGTTTGTGCCTCTATCGGGGCCGGGGCCTGAAAGCGTTGCGCGGCTTCCCATGCCAGCGAGCCCATCGCCACCAGCAACAGTACCGCGTTGGTGAAGCTGGCGAGGATGGAGCCACGCCGCCAGCCATAGGTGTGCCTTGCATCGGGGCGCAGCGTGGCAGCGGCGTAGGCTGCCCAAGCCAGCAGCAGACCACCGACATCGCTGAGGTTGTGTGCCGCGTCGGCCAGCAGTGCGAGTGACTGTGCCTGCCAGCCATAGAAGGCCTCCACTAGCACGAAGCCGAGGTTGAGCGCGATACCGATGGCGAAGGCGCGGCCGAAGCTGGCAGGAGCATGGGAGTGCTCGTGATGGTTGTGATGACGGTGGTCGTGGTGACCGTGGTCGTGATGACTGTGATCGTGATGGTCGTGGCTCATGGGTGCCACTATTTCACGACTCTGGCCTCCGGCGCAATTCCAAAGAAGTGCATTCTGGCCGCTCTTGCACCACCGCGAAGCTACTCCCTGCGCACCAAAAAAGTGATCCTCAAATTCAGAGCACCAGCAAGGTGCCAACAGCACCATGTCACACAAATTAAATATTTTACTGGAACGCTCGAAATAGAAAACTTGCACAGTTTTGAGTCATAACCATAAAAATTCATTGAAAGCACTACAAATAAATACACTGGCACGCTTCCTGCCTAGTACTGGTAACACTGCAGTCAACTCCAGTGTCTGGCCGATTGCTTTTTTACCCTTTATTTGTAACTGACCGGAGTCCTTGAATGAATACACAGAAACCCTTCAAACGAACAGAACTCTTTCTGGCAATGTGCATGATCTCTGGTGGCTTCGCACCTGCCGCCCTGGCGCAGTCAGCCGATTCCAACGCAGAAGTCAGCGAGATCCTCATCACCGGTACCCGTCGCTCCGGCATGGCCGTCTCCGACAGTCCTGCTCCCGTGCAACTGATCAGCTCCGAAATGCTGAAAGAGAGCGGTGCACCCGATCTGATGAACTCCATTGCCACGCAAGTGCCTTCGTACAATGCCAACCAGACTGGCGGTGACATGGCCAGCCAGACGCTCACCGCGAGTATGCGTGCGTTGTCTCCCAACCATGCGCTGGTGTTGGTGAACGGCAAGCGTCGTCATATCACTTCCAACGTGGGCGCCAGCAGCGGCGCCGCATCGACTGACCTCTCCTTTATTCCTTCCTCCGCCATCGATCGCCTCGAGGTGCTCACGGACGGCGCAGCGGCCCTGTATGGTTCTGACGCGATAGCAGGGGTGATCAACATCCTGCTGAAAGACGACTACGAAGGCGGCAGCATCAATACCAACATCTCTGAATACACCGATGGCGGTGGCTTCACGTCCAACATCCAGGGCAACTACGGTATTGGTAATGAAACCGCGTATCTGAACCTGAGCATGGAGCTGGAGGAGCGCGAAACAGTGAGCCGCTCTGTTGTATACGGGCCCGCAGTGTGTGTCGCCAACCCAGTGGAATGTCTGGACAGACTCAACAAGGGAACACCCAGTGGCTACACCGTCAGCAGTGCTTATCGGACCTACCTGTTGCGTGACAGCAAGATGGCTCAGCACCCGGACTATCCAGCCATGAACAATGTGGGCGACCCGCCCGAGATCAGCCGCTCAGCCATATTCTTCAACTCCGGTTATGAGCTGAACGAGAACATCAGTCTGTACAGTTATGGCAGCTACGGCGTCAAACAGGCAGCTTCGCTGGAGACCTATCGCCGTCCTTCACAGGACGGTGGCTTCGACGCGAACGGTGATCGCGACCGCAATGACACCATCAACGGTGTGGCCGAAGCGATGATGAACAAGTACGAGTTCGGCTTCAGCCCGATGGAAGAGTCTGATGAAACAGACTACTCATTCACGACGGGATTGTCGGGTGAGACCAATGACTGGATTTGGGACCTTGCCACTGTCTACGGTAGCAACGTGATGGACGTCTACACGACAAATTCCATGAACTTCACGTTATGGAACGAGACAGGAAAATCGCAGGAAGATTTCTACGACGGTAGCT
>CAIRBI010000110.1 GCA_903876785.1 uncultured Gammaproteobacteria bacterium | reverse complement strand
GGTTATGAAGCAGCGAAGAACTTCGCCAGTCGCGGTGCGACGGTAGCGTTGGTGTGTCGCAGCGAGAGCAGGGGGCGTGATGCGGTGGCGAGCATCGTCGCGGCGACTGGCAATGCGAAGGTGTCGCTGTATGTGGCGGATTTCAGTTTGCTGGCCAGTGTGAGCAAGGTGGCGGATGCGTTGCTGGCGGATTTTCCTGTGATCGATGTGCTGTGCAATAACGCGGGCGGGGCGAATGGGCCGAGGACGGTGACGGCGGAGGGGTTAGAGACGACGTTCGTGACGAATCATTTGAGTGGGTTTTTGTTGATGAGGAAGTTGCTGCCTGGGCTTTTGGGGGAGCGAGGAGAATCGCGGGCGGGGCCCGCTCCCACAGAGGTGAAGAGGGTGGTGTTTACCAGTTCGTACGGACATAACAACAGTCCGCTGGATTTTGATGATCTGAATCTGGAGAAGGACTACACCACGCTGAAGGCGTACGGGCGTTCAAAATTGATGAACCTGCTGACGGCGCGCGAGCTGCAGCGGCGCTATGGGGATCGCAATATCGTGGCGAGTGCGTTTCACCCAGGGGCGGTGCGCACGCCGATCTGGGGTAAGGGTGGAGTGGTCGGTCGGGTGCTGGGCGTTGTGCTGTATCCGTTCATGGTGAGCGTCGAACAGGGCGCGGACACGTTTATCTGGCTGGCGAGTTCACAGGATGAGGCCAGCGTGAACGCTGGCGGGCATTACTTCTATAAGCGCAGTCGGCCTCGAACAGCCGCCTTCGCCACCGACGAGGCCGCGGAAAAGCTGTGGCAGGTGAGCGAGCGGCTGATCGAGCCTTATCTGTAGGTGCGCAGTTAAGCTAGAGATGAGGGGCGTCGCTCAGCGACGCGCCCTCGGTCGAGCCAACTTTTGAAGCAGCTCCGCACTCATGCTTTAAAAGCCTGGAAATCACCCGCTGTTTCTTTGCCCAAAGCGCTTTTGATAAGAGTCGGCAAAGGGCAACTTCACAAATCCTGGCAATTTGTGGTGCTCTTTTCTAAACGTGATGAAAATCCACTTGTGCTCCATTATGTTCAGCACGGCCCCCAAATCGTATAGCGGTGGAACCACCAAAGTGACGCTTCTGCCGACGCGCTGCAATTCTGCGTAGAATCTTTCGGGATCATCTACGTGTTCTATGGTGTGAGAGCACAAAACTGATTCGAACTCACCATCCTCGAACGGGAGACTGTAGATGCTGTCCACCTGCCGAAAACCAGGCAGCTCTTTATGTTGGACGATATCAACATTCACACCACCTCCATCGGTTTTTCCGCAGCAGATATTCAAATCCCATTTCTGCTTCTTCAAGATCCGATTCTTGCCTAGTTCATAGCTCACGAAATGCGCCACGATCAGATAAAGCGTAACTAGAGCCACCGCAATCATTAAATCGACTAACATACATTTCTCTTTGTAATTCCGGTCGCCTTGAAGAGGGATTTGATGAAGTTGAAGCTGAAGCTGAAGTTGCGATCCCTCGCACCCGCGGCGAGTTTACAAGGCTCGATTTAGGTAGCCTGGAAAAACTCGCCTGGATGCGAGGGGCCATGCAAAGCCTTTACTGGTACGTATCCATCGCCGGGCATGCACAGTACAAATTGCGGTCGCCGTACACGTTGTCGATGCGGTTCACGGACGGCCAGAACTTGCTGTCTTTCAGGCCCGGCACCGGCCATGCCGCTTCCTGCTTGCTGTAGCCGCGCTGCCAGTTGCCGTCCATGATGTCGGCCAGCGTGTGCGGGGCGTGCTTGAGCGGGTTGTCCAGCGCGTCCAGCTCGCCGGATTCCACGCGGGCAATTTCTTTGCGGATGCTGATCATGGCCGCGATGAAGCGGTCCAGTTCCTCCTTCGATTCACTCTCCGTCGGTTCGATCATCAGCGTGCCCGCCACCGGGAACGACATGGTTGGCGCGTGGAAACCGTAGTCTATCAGGCGCTTCGCCACGTCTTCTTCGCTGATGCCGGACGCTGCTTTCAGCGGGCGCAGGTCGATGATGCACTCGTGCGCCACCGTGCCGTTGCGGCCGGAGTAGAGCACCGGGAAATGCGACTCCAGTTTGAGGGCGATGTAGTTGGCATTGAGGATCGCCACCTGTGTTGCCTTCAGAAGACCTGCGGCACCCATCAGGCTGATGTAGGTCCAGGAGATCGGCAGAATGCTGGAGCTGCCCCACGGCGCGGCGGACACGGCGCTGTTGCCGGCGTTCGGGCCTTCGAGAGCGACCAGCGTGTGGTTAGCGAGGAAAGGGGCCAGGTGTTTCTTCACGCCGATGGGGCCCATGCCGGGTCCGCCGCCGCCGTGCGGAATGCAGAAGGTCTTGTGCAGGTTGACGTGGGAGACGTCCGCGCCGATGTCACCGGGGCGAGTCACGGCCACCTGAGCGTTGAGGTTGGCGCCGTCCATGTACACCTGACCGCCGAAGTCGTGGACGATCTGGCAGATTTCCTTCACGCCCTCCTCGTACACGCCATGTGTCGACGGATAGGTGATCATCAGCGCGGCCAGTGTGTCTTTGTATTGTTCTGCCTTCGCACGCAGGTCGGCGATGTCGACGTTGCCGTGTTCGTCACAGGCGACCACCACCACTTTCATGCTGATCATCTGCGCGCTGGCGGGGTTGGTGCCGTGTGCGGAGCTTGGAATCAGGCACACTTTGCGCTGGGCCTCACCCTTGCTGATCAGGTAATTGCGGATCGCCAGCAGGCCGGCGTATTCGCCCTGCGCGCCGGAGTTCGGCTGCATGCTCACGGCGTCGAAGCCGGTGATCTCGGCGAGCATCTCTTCCAGTTCGCGGATCATCTGGCGATAGCCCGGCGTCTGCTCGACTGGCACGAAGGGGTGCGGCTTGCTGAATTCGGGCCAGGTGATCGGGATCATCTCTGCTGTTGCGTTCAGCTTCATGGTGCAGGAGCCGAGCGGGATCATCGCGTGGGTGAGGGAGATGTCCTTGTTCTCCAGCCGCTTCAGGTAGCGCAGCATCTCGGTCTCGCTGTGGTAGCGATTGAACCATGGATGCGTGAGGAAACTGGTGGTGCGCTGCAGGCTGGCGGGGATGCCGTTGACGGCGGCCGTGCCATTGCAGATCTGCTGATCGATGGCGCTTACGGTCAGGCCACTGGCCTGTTCGCCGAGGATCACCTGCCACAGGCTCGCGACTTCTGCTGCGCTGGTGCATTCGTCCAGGCTGATGCCGAGGCTGTCCGGCAGGTCGATGCGCAGGTTGATGGCCGCGGCAGTGGCGCGGCTTAGAATCGCTGCGCGCTGGGCGGCGGTGACGGCCATGGTGATGGTGTCGAAGAACTGGGCGTTGACGGTGCTGGTGCCTTTGCTCTGCAGGCCGTTCACCAGAATCGCCGTCAGGCGGTGTATGCGCTGGGCGATGGTGCGCAAGCCTTCGGGGCCGTGGTACATCGCGTACATGGAGGCGATGTTGGCGAGCAGCACCTGCGAGGTGCAGATGTTGCTGTTGGCCTTCTCGCGGCGGATATGTTGTTCGCGGGTCTGCAAGGACATGCGGAAAGCCTGCTTGCCACGTGCGTCGATGGAGACGCCGATGATGCGGCCCGGCACGGCGCGTTTGTAGTCATCGCGCGTGGCGAAGTAGGCGGCGTGCGGACCACCGTAGCCCATCGGCACACCGAAGCGCTGCGTGCTGCCAAGCACGACGTCGGCACCGAATTCTCCCGGCGCCTTCAGTACGACGAGACTCATCAGGTCGGCGGCGACCACGGCGATGCCCTTTGTCTCGTGCAGTGCTGCAATCGATGCTTCCAGATCACGCACGCTGCCGTTGCTGGCAGGGTATTGGAAAATCGCGCCGAACACATTGTGCTTTGGGAGGTCGGCGATGTCGCCAATGATCAGGCTGAAGCCGAACGCCTCGGCACGGGTCTTGATGACGTCAATAGTCTGCGGGAAGCACTCCTGATCGACGAAGAAAGTCTCGCTGCTGCTCTGGCTGATGCGTTTGGCCATGGCCATCGCTTCTGCGGCGGCGGTCGCTTCATCGAGCAGCGAGGCGTTGGCCAGATCCATGCCGGTCAAGTCCAGAATCATCTGCTGGAAGGCCAGCAGGGTTTCGAGGCGGCCTTGCGAGACTTCCGGCTGGTAAGGCGTGTAGGCGGTGTACCAGCCCGGATTCTCCAGCACGTTGCGGGCGATGACATTGGGTGTCAGCGTGTCGTAGTAGCCGAGGCCGATGAAGGAGCGGGCCGGCTTGTCGGCGCTGACCATCGTCTTGAGGCGGCTCAGCACCTGCTGTTCGGTGGCGGGCTTGCCCAGTGCCAGCGGTCGCTTGAGGGCAATGGACTCCGGCACCGTCATCTCGATCAACTGCTCCAGCGATGTCAGCTGCAACTCTTCCAGCATCGCGCGAATGTCGGACTCGTCCGGGCCAACGTGACGGCCGATAAATTCGTCGCCGTGTTGCAGACATTCCAGTGTCCTGATCGATGGATTCTGAGCATTCGCAGCGCTGCCAATCATGGATAGCCTCGGATAAATAGTAAAGGACAGGGCCCGGCCAATGCGGAGCCCTGCGGTAGTGCAGTTCAAAGTGATATTCAGTAGTGCTTGTTACGAGTCGCGGTTACTCGCAGATCTCTGCGTAGCCGTTCGCATTGAGCAATGCGTCCATTTCGGACGTGTTGCTTGGCACAATTCTGCAGAACCAGCCGTCGCCATACGGAGAGGAGTTCACAATTTCGGGAGAGTCGATCAGTGCGTCGTTGATGGCGACAATCTTGCCGGAGATGGGGGCATAGATGTCAGAGGCGGCCTTGACCGACTCGACGACGCTGATCTCCTGCTTGGCATTGATAGTGGTGCCGAGCTTGGGCAAATCGATGAACACGATGTCGCCGAGCAACTCCTGAGCGTGGTCCGTGATGCCGACAGTGACGCTGCCGTCTGATTCAACCCGAACCCACTCGTGTGTTGCTGCGTACTTCAATCCTTCGGGAAAGCTGCTCACTGATCAATCCTCTTTCTAAAATTGATGAACTAATTTATTCAAAAACCTTGGCGCCGAAACGCACGAAATTCGGCTTCACGATACGCACCGGGATGAGCTTGCCGCGCAGATCGACTTGGCAATCGGTGCTGCCAACCGGGATTCTAGCCAAGGCGATGGAATGCTTCAATGTGGGCGAGAAGGTCCCGCTGGTGATGATGCCTTCGCGCTCCTGACCATTCACGCTGCAGACTACTCGCAGTCCTTCGCGCAGCACGCCGCGCTCTTCCATGACCAGGCCCGTCAGATACGGCAGCTCGCCCGCTTCCTGCCGGGCGCGGTGTTGCTCCACGGCGGCGCGGCCAATGAACTGGCGCGAGGCGGGTTCCCAGGCAATGGTCTGGATCATGTTGGCGGCCAGCGGAGAGATGCTCTCGTCCATGTCGTGCCCGTATAGATTCATGCCGGCTTCGAGACGCAACGTGTCGCGGGCGCCGAGGCCGATGGGGCGCACGCCGATGCCCAGCAGTTTGTCCCACAGGGCGGGTGCGTCGGCGCCCGGAACGATGAGTTCGAGGCCGCGCTCACCGGTATAGCCGGTGCGGGCGATGAACCAGGCGCCGGCTTCCAGCGCCTTGAAGTTGCCCAGCGCCTGCACGCTGGTGGCCACATCCGGCGCCAGCAGTGAGCAGACCTTGTCGATGGACTCGGGGCCGTGAACGGCGAGGATCGCCAGTTCCGGGCGATAGGTGATGCTGACTTGAAAGCCCTCGGCGTGTTGCTGCATCCACGCGAGATCTTTGTCGCGAGTGCCGCAGTTGACCACCAGCCGGTAGCCTTCCTGACGACGATAGACGATCAGGTCATCGACCACACCGCCGTCGGCATTGAGCATGGCGCTGTAGAGTGCTTTGCCGGTTTCCTTGAGTCTGTCGACATCGTTGGCCAGCAGATATTGCAGCCAGGCCTTGGCATCCGCACCGTTCACGTCCACCACAGTCATGTGTGATACGTCGAACATGCCGGCGTGCTGACGCACCGCATGATGCTCTTCGATCAGGGATTGATATTGGATGGGCATGTCCCAGCCGCCGAAATCGACGATTCTGGCGCCTGCATCGAGATGCTTCTGGTAGAGAGGAGTTCTATGACCCACAGGCAAGGTTCCGGGGGAAAAATGAGGCGGCCATTCTACTTGTTCGACCGTTTTTTTAACAGGACAGAATTCCGGGGCGCAGTGGTACGATGGCGCGCAACTGTGCGTTTTCCGGCTTGCTGAGGTTTCCCATGAAAAAATTGACACGTGCCATGCTTACCGGACTTTCCCTTTTGCTGCCTGTGGTGCTCTCCCTGCAACTGGCGCTGTGGCTGGTCACGACCCTGGAGCAATGGCTGAAATCGTTGTGGGAAGTCACCATGCCCATGCAGTGGTATATGCCGGGGCTCGGGGCAATCAGTTTCCTGTTTTTGGCCACGATCATCGGGCTGAGTGCGCGAGTGTGGCTGCTGGGGTGGCTGTGGAAAATCCCGGGGCGGATGCTCGAAAAAGTGCCCGTGATCAGCTACATCTACAACACCATCAAGGATTTCGTGGACATGATGGGCGGCAAGAATTTTGCTGCCCAGTCCGTGGTGTGGGTGACTCTGCCGCAAGCGCACACGCGGTTGCTGGGCATCATCACCAAGCACGGAGCGGACAAGGATTCACGGCTGGCACAACTGATTGGCGACGATGAGCTGGCGGTGTACCTGCCCATGAGCTATCAGGCCGGGGGTTACATGATTATCGTCAAGGAGGAGCAGGTAGAGCGCATCGACATGGAGCCTGGCGATGCGCTGCGTCTGATCATGAGCGCGGGGCTCGGGCAGCGCGGCACGAAGAGCTGAGGCGCTTTCTCGTCAGGAGCTTCGGCTACTGCAGTCCTTCCAGAAAACGGTCCGGGCGGGGGAAGTAATTGCGTTCGGCATCCAGCGAGAAGACCACCGAGCTGGAGCGGCCGATGATCTGGTCGCGGGGGATGAAACTGTAGACGCGGCTGTCGGCGCTGTTGTCACGGTTGTCGCCGAGCACGAAGAACTGGCCATCCGGCACTGTCTCGGGGCCGAAGCTGCGGGAGATGCGGTTGGTGAGGCCGTCCGAGAGCATCGCTTCGTGGGAATAGTCGAACAGGCTCTCGCGAATGATCAGGGACTCGTTGTCACTGGCGACAATCTGATAATCGGCGGGCTGGTCGTTGATCACCAGCGTGTTGTTGCGCATGTAAATGGTGTCGCCCGGCAGGCCGACGATGCGCTTGACCAGCCGCTTGCCAGCTGCCTCGGAATCGATGATGACGATGTCGCCACGGTCAGGATCGCCGACAGAGGCCAGGAAGATATCGGTGAAGGGAATGCGGACGTCATAGGCCAGTTTGTTGACCCAGACCTTGTCGCCATCCAGCAGCGTTGGCTGCATGGAGCGGCCGGAGATGGAGTTGAGATCGGCTATCGCGCTCTTGAAAAAAACGATGGTCAGCAGCAACAACAGGAACTTCCGGTTCTCTTGCCAGAACACGCCCATATACTTCTTCATGTGAGGTTGGTTTCCGCTTTCCCGATGGTTTTACAAGCTTATCATCCGCTGCAGTGACAATAGGCGATTGCCGTTGTGCATGTCAATCTGCGGCCCTTGTGGCTGGTGAGTTGGCGACAATTCTTATACGCTTGCCGGACATTTATTCGCCTTTCCTCAGCCCACGTTTCAATGAGCTTCAGCATGCCACTGCGCGATTTCCATCCCGTTGCCCGTGACTGGTTTACCAGCCACCTCGGCGAGCCGACCGCCGCCCAGGAGCAGGCGTGGCCAGCCATCAAGGCAGGGCGGCATACGCTGATTTCGGCGCCCACCGGCAGCGGCAAGACCCTCGCCGCGTTCTATGCCGTCATCGACAATCTGCTCTGGGAAGGACAGCGCGGGCCTTTGCCCGCCGCGACGCAGATTCTCTATATCTCGCCACTCAAGGCCCTCAGCAACGACATTCATCGCAATCTGGAAGTGCCGCTACAGGGGCTGGCCGAACAGCTGGTGCAGGAAGGCTATGCGCCGGTGGATATCCGTGTCGCCGTGCGTACCGGAGACACGCCTGCTGCCGAACGCCAGCGCATGCTCAAGCGCCCGCCGCACATTCTGGTGACGACGCCGGAATCGCTCTATCTGCTGCTGACCAGCGAAGGCGGTCGGGAGATGTTGCGCAGCGTGGGGACGCTGATCATCGACGAGATTCACGCCAT
>CAIRBI010000109.1 GCA_903876785.1 uncultured Gammaproteobacteria bacterium | reverse complement strand
CGCGAAGGCGTTGATCTCGGGGCTGTCGATGACGGTAAAGGTGTAGGTAAGATCGCTGCGATGGCTGACGGCAGCGAGGCGCTGGCCGACTTCGTTGACATAGCTGATGAGCTCTTCGTCGGTCATGACGGCGCTGCTTTGCATGACCTTGTCATGCTCTTCCTTGCCGATCTCCAGCTCGCGCTTCTCGGACATCATCACGATGTTGCCCTGCCCGGTGGCAGGGTTCACGGCACAGGACGTGAGCAGCAACGAACCCGTCAGCAGCAGGCCGACGAGGGCGATTCTTTGCGGAGCGTGATTCATGGTTCTCATCGACAAACTTTCCTATCAACCACCATTGACGAATTGCTGCAACTGCGTGGCAAGGCTGCTGCAGGCATTGGCCTCGACGCGGGCAATCAGGGGAATCGGCACCACCACGGCCGGCACATACGATTGTCCCGTGGAGTCGGTGCTGATGGTGCCCACGGACGCGAAAGACGAGACGTCCCAGACCCGCGCATCAAAATTCGAATCGTCTTCCCATGAACCGAAGCCGAAGCAGCCACCGCCGCCCGGGCCTACGGCGCAGGAGATGGAGCCCATGCGATTGCTAGTCTCGGTCTGCCCGTCCACCCAGACGATGTAGCGGATGCCATACTCGGTGATCTTCTGGGCGACCAGCGGCTCCTCCATCAGCACTTGCAGATCGCTGGTACGCAGCGGTGCGGTGCGCGGCTCGAACCAGGGGAACAGCGAGTCAATGAATTCTTTTTCGGGAATCACGCGAATGGCCTCGGTGCCACGTGCCACACGCTCGCCAACACAGTTGACGAACTCTTCGCGCGTCTCGTAAGTGCTGCCCTGCCTCCGGCCAAGGATGACGATGGACTGATGCGCCTCGATGCCCGTCTCGCCCTGCCGGAATTCATCCACCGTAGTGGTGGTGCAGGCCGACAAGAACAGTGACAGCGTCAGCAAAAGCAGCGGCAGGCAGCACTGCCGAAACAGATCTGTGCTGGTTGTTATTATTCTGGCAAGACTCTCCGACATCATATCCAGCCCCTGCTTATGCCTTGGTTAAAACAGATCAGTTACCGGCCCCTTTGGCCACCAGCCACTCACTGACCTCCGGCACGGACCTGAAGGTGAGCGTAAAATTCGACGCCAGATCGCGCAGGGCGCCGACCGTCGCATCATTGATTCCAGACTCTATCGAGCGCAGCGATTCGGTGGGCGTCTTGCCATAGGAAGTGACGACCCAGTCGGCAATGTAGGTTCCATCCGGCGCCAGCAGGCGCATGTTGTATTTCACCCACACCTCGTAGGCGTCCAGCCGGGTCTTCTGCGGAAGTGCCAGCTGAAACTCTTCGATGCTCGGCGCGAATACCGCGTCTACCTGCGCACCGGGCGCGGCCTCAAGACTGTCCAACACTACGACATTGGCGAACATGGAAGGCAGTACGGAGTTGAACAGTTGCATATGCGTCTGACCGCTCGCCACGACATATTCTTCCTTGCCGGTTTCGGTGTATTCGGTGTAACTGAAGTTCTGCAGGTCGGCATCGAAAAAGACGCCCAGTGTCAGCGGAATGGGGCGCACGTTTGGCGAGGGATAACTTCCCTCCACCACTACCGAATTCGCGCCGCAGGCACTGAGCAACAACGCCACGCCCAAGGGAACAAGTTTTTTCAGGCTGTTCAGAACACTCACTGCGTTTCTCCGACGATCTTTAACGAGAACCTGCAACTGATCCTATCAGGTTTCCAGCTGCTGCCATTGTTATTGTTTTAGCCCGCTCTCTTTTAGCCCGCTCTCTTTTCGCTCGCTCTCTTTTAGTTCACTCGAAACTGTTCAAGCCGACAAAAGTGCCGCCGTTACGCTGAGTCAGTTCACGCATCAGGTTGGCAAACCGATACACGCTCTGATGATAACGCGGCTCCAGCGCAAAGATGACCGGGAAACCGATGCCATGTATACGCACCATCGAATTGCCATTCTCATCCTTGCCATTGAGACGGTCTATGGTCTCGATCACATTGGTGATGGAGCCACCGGGTTGGAAGTCGTCGCCCATCACATAAATGCTGATCTTCTTGTCGGGGGCGTAATAGGTGTTGATCGCCGCCGTCACGCCCTCCACGGGGCTGCTGTCACTGAACGGGCTCCAGTTCCGCAGTGTGCTGATGATGGTCTGGCGCCGGGCGGGGGTGTCGGGAATCCACTGCCCGCGGAACGAATCGAACATGTAGTCACCCTCGTCGTTCATCACCTGAATGCCTTTTACTTCCGGATACACATCCAGCGTATCGACGACAACTTCCAACAATTTGGGCCAGGCGTTTTGAAACATACTGCCCGAGGTGTCGATCACGAAGATGATGTATTCGCTGTCCACCGGGATGCCGCCCACAAGATTGTTCTTGCGGGTGGTGTCCACGCCCATCAGGCGTTGCATCTCGTCGGTCAGAGACTGCTTGGCAGAGGCCAGTTGCTCAGCCTCCTGAATGCGCTCCTCGGCGATGCTGTCAGAGGCGTTGAACTGTCCCTGAATGGTGGAGAGTTCACGCCGCAGATTGGCAATGCGGTCCTGAAAGACCGAGAGCTGTTCACGCTTGGCGTTGAGATCGCGATTGACCACCTGGGTCTCGCCGCGAATCTGGAAGAGTTGCTGCTGCAGGTCGGTGATGGGTGGGGTGATCTGCTGCACCGTATTGCTTTCCAACGTGATGGAGGGAGAGACGTCTGTGATCAGCAACAACAGAATCATGGCTCCGAAACCACAGGAGATCACGTCGAGAAACGACATGGCGGAGGATTCTGCTGAATCGTCTGTTCGTCTACGCATTATGGCCAGTCTCGGGCTGGAGTGAGGAATGATCCTCGACTTATCTGTGCCAATTGCCAGTATGCCGCCGGAGCACTGGGGTCACCCTCAAGGGGCAGAAGAATGATGTTCACCGGGGTGCGTTGCGGAAGATACTCTACCGCCTCCTCGAAAAGTTCAAGCCTTTTGGCGGGCGTGATCAGCGTCTCCGACGACTGGTCATTGGAGAGCGTCGGAAGCCCGTCGGTGATCAGATAAATGTTGTCCGGTGGTGGTGACAACTGGGCAGCGGCCAGAAAGACATTGGCAAGATTGGTGCCGTGCTCCGGAAGAAAACTTTTGACTCCTTCTATGCTGCGGTTGAGCTCGTCGCGGTCTGCGACTTCAAGCCAGGCGCCCTCGGTTCCGGGCAGTACCGACTTGTATTCATTGCTGAAACCGTAGATCTGGTACTGGCTGGCCACGGGTAGTTGGCTGCTGATCCACTCCACCGTGCGCACGGCGCGTTGCCATTTTTCCGCACCACGTCGGCTTTCTTCAGACATGTTGCGGGTACGGATGATGTTGACCAGCGTCTCGTCCAGCATGCTGGCGGAAGTATCGACGAGAATCAGCACACGGTTGCCGCCCAGAAACATGCCCGTCAGGTATTGCCTGTCCCCGTCACCAACGAAGGCGCGGGCACTGGTGCCGGTTTCTTCGATGGCGCTGGCCTGCAGGCGCTGCAGCTCTTCTTCAAGCGAACGGATGTCGGCGCGCAACTGTTCGAGGCTCTCGTCGCTGGCCAGCGTGTTGTTTTCGAGATCGGCGAGCTGATCGAGGAAGGTCGTGATCTCCTGCTGGATGCGTTCCGCCAGCCCTTGTGCAGTCACCACCTCCAGGCTGACGTCGTCAAGAGTATTGCGGGCGCGCACCAGATTCTGCTGCCCTTCAAGAATCTCCTCCTCAAGAAGTCTCACCTCGGCCACCAAATTGGGGTCGGTGGTGACAGTCTGCTGTTGCTCGGTAATCTTGTGGTCAAGAATCAGGAAGATAAGCACGACGGCGCCGAAGCCACACGACATGACGTCCAGAAATGACAGGCTCATGGGACTCATCGCGCGACGCTGGGCCTTCCTATTCGACGCCATGCTGCACCCGGATCAGTTCGATGTGCTGACTACCATCGGCCAGCTGAAGGCGATCCCCAAGCTGCAGCCGGTGTAGTGGTTGTGCGGCGACGCCATTGATCAGCACGCTACCGTCGGCATTGCGGAGGAAGTGATGCTCACCATCGCCCGTGATCTCTCCATTGATGACCTGGCCCGCAATTCCCGTTAGCAGCCGCTCCAGCGGAAGGCCATCGATCAGCGGGCGGGCATGGTGACCAATCAACACATGGGTCGGCTGCGGTGCATGTGCCACGTGACTGTGTTTCGCCGCGTCATGAGCGTCAAGCCTGCGTAGACGCGTCACAAAGTGGACTGCCTCGGGCGCGCTGCGCAGAGCGTCGTGGTAACGCAGGCAGGCGGCGCCGACGGCATCGGCATCCAATATGCTGACGCGTCCGCCCTGGCGGCCAAATTCCTCGTTGAAGCCCGGCAGATGCTGGAGCCGGTCGGAGACCAGCAGACGGCTTCGCCCTTCCGGGTCCAGCTGTGCCAGTTGTTGTTGAATCTTCTGATAGAAAGGCTGCAGGCGCGTATGCAGAGCGCTGCGCGGCAGCCGCGCCTGATACACGCTGTTGTTGTGACGAAGACTGACCAGCAGATTGCGGCGTGCCTCCTCGTCATCTGCACCCGGCACCGCACCACTGCGTCCGCCAAGAGCGGCCAGCGGGTCTTCACGCAGCCAACCCGGCAGGCCGTCGAGCAGCATCTGCTCGGACTCGGCATTGTGCTGCGGATTAAAGCGAGCCTGCTGAATGAAGGCGCCGTTCATCAACTGCAGCAGGCTGTCGGAGAGGTTGACCCAGCCCGTGCCGGGCACTTGCACCACGCCCTCGCGCACCAGCTCTCCACCCTGTCGCGTCAGTTTGGACAGCACCACCTGATGCAACTGCAGATCGGCATGGATCACGCTGTCGCTGTGGGTCTGATCGATTGCCGCCGCGAGGCCCGCGTCGACGATGCCAACGGCGCGGAAAGAACACTGCTTGATGAGCCCCAGCAGAATCGCCAGCTGCTGCCGCGAGAAGCTGCCGGGCACGGCCAGCAGCACATCCCCTGCCAGACCGCTGGCACCCGCGAGATTCTGCAGGTGCGAGAAAGCGATGTCGGCATTGTGCCGGTAGTGGGCCACCGGTCGTGCGAGCGGATCGAGGTTGAGCTTGTGCCAGAACTGGTTGTAGCAGTTGAGCGGATTCAGCCGACTTTCCTTTCTGGCGCTCTCGCCGAACTCGATGCGCTTGCCGTCGACCAGCGCATAGCCGGGGCTGCTGAGCAGCACGCCGCTGTCGTCACTGACACGCAGGCCGGCATCATTGAACTCGAGAACGCGCAGTGTCATGCCAGTGTGTCCTTGTCCGGAACCTGCAGGTAACGCAGCATGTGGTCATCGCAATAGGTCTGGGTGTCGAGCACCAGCCGGTCCTGCAGCAGCAGCAACTGGTGCAGCAGGAACATCAGCAGCATGCTGGTCACCAGCGCCACGAACGTAGAGTTGAAGGCGACGCCCAGGCTGATGGTTACCCCCATGATGTCGCCGGTGACAGCCTGATGGGCCTGACTCAGTGCAGCGCCGATGCCGCGCACTGTGCCGATGAAGCCGATGGAAGGGATAGCCCAGGCGATATAGCGGATGATGCTCAGCTCACTCTCCATCCGGTCGGACTCCCCGGTGCAGATATCCTTGACGGTGGTGGAGACGTCCTGAATGCTGCGTGTGCTGCCGAACCGGTGCAGCCCCGCCAGCACTGCTCGTGGAAGCAGAAAGCCGCGCTCCTCGTCAGGCAGCGCCTGCACCGGGCGGGCGTACTGCCGCGCATCTTCGGGCAAAATACTGGTGCCCTCGGAGACTTGCAGCAGCTCGCGGTCGAGCAGCGCCCGCTCCTGCAGCACGCGGCGGGTCTTCATGCCGATGATCGCCAGTGCCCAGAACATGAGAATGATGCAAGTCTCCTGCTCCATGTCCTTCAGGATCACGTACATGGAGCGCTCCGCGACGTAGGTGCTGTCAGCGGCCTGCATCACAGCCTGCTGCTCCAGAATGAATGCCGCGTTCGGCAGAATCATGGCGACATAGACGGTATGCACCACGATCACACAGATGATGAGCGCAAAGACCTGATAGATGACTTCGGAGAGGTAGTTCTGTTTCATGCTCGACCCTTGGCTGTGTTGGTGATTCTGCTCTAAGTACTGATCGTTGACGCGGTTCAGATATCCACCGGAAACGAGGCCCCGAGATCCTGGGACAACTGCTCGCGGGGAATGAAGCGGCCAGGCGACGTGCCCGTGGGCACTTGTCCATCCTGCGCGACGGCATTTGGGTCTGGCTCTGCTTCAACTTCGGCTTCGGCTTCAACCTCCGCTTCAACCTCTGGTGCAGCCGCGGCATCGGCCTGCTGGCCCTGCGCCGCGGCGGCAGGATCGGTGTTCTGATCGGCGGCCTGACCTGTCTGGGCCTGTGCCGTCAAAGCGAGTACAGCGCCAAGCGCGGCTATCGCAAACAGCCGCACCAGCCATCCCATCAGTTGCCGTTGCATCGTCTCACTCCTCCAGATAGCGCGCGATCCTGAAACCCAGGTCGTTGCGCGCGGTGTCGCTGAAATCACGGTAAGAGAGGCGCAGCTCGGTGATGCTGCTGTGCGCCCAGCTCGAACCTTTGATGGTGTGGTAGGCGCCGGACTGCGGGCCCACCGGATCAACCTCTACGTTCGCGCTGAGGCTGAGCATGGTGCCGTAATAATCCTGCACCCACTCCGAGACGTTGCCCGCCATGTCGTACATGCCACGGCCGTTGACGGGGAACTGGCCGGTCGGCGCGGTGCCGAGGAAGGTGTCGTCATAACCGACGAGGAACTGACCCATGAAAGAGCTGACCGAGACATCGGCAAAATTGCCTGCCCCGGCTGGTGGCGGCAGTTGCTCGCCCCATGGGTATCGCAGGTTGTTGCCATTGCCATCGGTTCTGGCCGCCCACTCCCACTCTGCCTCAGTGGGTAGACGATACCCGGTGGCCTCTGGATCAAACGCCGTCACCTGCCCATCCTGCACCTGATAGAACAACGGCAGGCCCTCCTGCTCGCTCAGCCAGTTGCAGAACAGCGCCGCATCCAGCCAGCTGACCTGCACCACGGGCTGATTGTCGAGATCGAGAGTCCGTCCTTCCAGTACGCCCGAGGAGTGGTCAGCCTTGAAGAGCTTGTACTGAGCATTGCTGACTTCGGTTGGCGAAAGATAGAAAGGCCGCTCCAGACGCACCTCGCGCAGATCCTCGTTGGCGCGGCGCCCGGCCTCGCGGCGCGACGCCCCCATGGTGAACTGGCCAGGGTAGAGCAAGGTCAGGGACTGACCGGCCGCTGTGGTGATGACCGGACGGATGGCCTCCAGACGGGCCTCCTCCAGCGACTTCAGCGTGACGCGCAGCTCCTGCTCCAGCCCTGGTCTGGATGTAAAGCTGGTGGTGTAAGGGACATAACCTTCCTGACGGATTTCGATCACCTGACTGGCGGCCAGCAGCTCCAGACGCTGGTTGGCAGCACCCTTGGGCGCGCCGTCGACGAAGAGCTGGGCGTCGGCTGGCTCGGCAACGATAGTGACGACCGAGGTGATGGGGATCAGCGGGACGTTGATGTCCTGCTCCTCATCAGGACGGGTTTCGATCGTCCTCGTGGTCTCGTCGAAACCGCTCTTGAACAGGGAAATCTCATGGCTGCGGCCCGGAGGCAGCGCGACTTCGACGGGGGTCTGGCCCCGAAACTGACCATTGATGGTGACGTTCGCGCCACTGGGCTGGGAGCGGATAAACACCAGCCCGTCGGCGCGTTCCAGTGTCACGGTGGGAAGCTCGGTGTTCTGCCCTGCAACGACCTCAAGGCTATCCTGCCAGGCCTTGTGGCCGGCGAGCTTGAGCGTAACCTCGTGGTCGCCTTGAAGAATCTCGGCACGATAGGGCGTGGTGCCAAGCGCCTGGCCGTCGATCAGCACTTCGGCACCCGCCGGGGTGGTGCTGAAACTGAACTCACCCCAGGCTTGCTGCAGCTGGGTGCTGAAAGGATTGAGCGCGGATCGGCCCTCTACTTTGATGCTCTGAGAGTAAGGGAGGTAGCGGTCGGCGGCAATTGTGAGTGTGTACTCGCCCGGCTCTATCGCCAGATCTCTCAGGGGGGTGCGGCCAATCTCAGCGCCGTCGAGCTGCACCACGGCGCCACTGAGGGCGCCCGCAACACCCAGCGCCTCGACGCTGACGAGCCCGGGCAGCTCACGCAGCGCGAACGGATGATTCTGGGCCTGTTGCGCGCCCACGCTGAGCGTCACCGGCTCGTCGTGGTAGCCCTCGTTGCGCAGCAGCACGGGGTAATCCCCCGGCAGCATCAGATACCGCTGGCCGATCTGCAGACTGAAACCAGACTGAATCTCGACGCTCGCTGTCAGGGG
>CAIRBI010000108.1 GCA_903876785.1 uncultured Gammaproteobacteria bacterium | reverse complement strand
AGCAACGCAGCGCCTCGCGCCGTCAGTCCGATTCACGGCAACCTCGACATTCCCAGCGCCACCCAAAATGAATTCCCGGAACAAGTCACGCTGCAGGGCTGGTGTTGTTCGCCAAATGGCATCGACCGAATCGAGGCCATCGTTGATGGCGAAGTGCAATCCAGTTTTACTACCGGCATCAGCCGACCAGACATTGCAGAGCTGTTCCCCAAGCTGCCGGACGCGTTCTCTGCCGGCTTCTACCAGGAAGTCGCGCTGCCGGACCTGCCCGCAGGAGAACACACGCTGGAGCTGCGCTTCATCGACAAGGCAGGGCAGCACAGCAGCATCACGCGCCCGTTCTTCCTGTTCAAGAACAGCGATCTCTATAACACCTGGTATTGGCGCAACCTGCCCGATGAATCCGAACTGGCACAGCTGCGCGCCGCTGCCAAGAACATCGCCGGGGCTGCGAGGCAGACCTTCCAACTGCTGATCACCAATGGGGATGACGACGCTGCAATGCTGACGACGCTGTCCAGCATTGCAGAACAAGCCTGGCCACACTGGGCTCTGCACATCTGCGGCCCTCGTGTGGAAAGCATTGAGAGTTTCATTCAAAAAACCTGCGATGGCGCGAAGAAGATTCACTGGCGTGGGTCTCTGCAGACGGCGCTCACTGCGCTGGAGAAGGACGAGAGCTGGGTGCTCTTCCTGCACGCGGGCGAGACCCTCGCCCCCCATGCACTCGCCGAATTTGCACAGCTGGCACAGACGCCCGGCGTACAGTTGCTGTACAGCGATCATGATCTGATCAGCCCATCCGGCACGCATCTGGAACCAACGTTCACGCCACAGTGGTCGCCGGAGCATCTGCTGTCGAGCAACTACGTCGGTGGTGTCTATGCCTTCAGAAGCCGCCATCTGCAACACTGGCTGAACGTCGATCTGCAGAGCCCCGCCTGGCGCTACGCGGTTCTGCTGATAGTGGCTGAGTCCGTTGCCCGCACGCACGGCAGTGTCGAACGAGTTGCGAAAGTGTTGTGGTCTTCTGTGGGCGGCTCCGCAGAGAGCACCACAAGCACCGCTCTGTTGCAGTGCGAGGCGATGGAACTGCGCGCGCATCTGGCCCGCACCCAGCCGGACGCCATCATGCTGGAGCGCGAGCACGGGTTGCGCGCCGTGCAATGGCCGCTCACGACCACTCCCAGGGTCTCCATCATCATTCCGACCATGGGCAAACTCGATCTGATTAGACCCTGCATCGATTCGCTGATCGAGAAGACCACCTACAGTAATTTTGAGGTGGTGATGCTCGACAACAGCCGGGGCAAATTCCCGGAGGGGATTCAATTCCTAAAAAACAAAGAGCCCAAAGACAAAGAGTTCAAAGACAAAGAGCTCAAAGTCATCGAATGCAACGAGCCCTTCAACTGGGCACGCCTGAACAATATCGGCACATGTCACTCCACCGGCGAACTCTATCTGTTCCTCAACGATGACATCGAGATCACCACTGGCGACTGGCTGGAGCAACTGGTTCGTCAGGCAATACGCCCCGAAGTCGGTGCGGTAGGCGCCCTGCTCTACTACCCCAACGGCGCGCTGCAGCACACGGGCGTATTGCTGGTGAATTACGGGGGCGGCGGCATCCATCTGCTGCACAAACGCATGCCCGGCAACAACATCTACCGCCATCTCCACGAGACAGTGCGCGAGGTGTCGGCGAACACAGGTGCCTGCCTGATGGTCAGCCGCGCCAAGTTCGACGAGATCAAGGGCTTCGACGAGGAGCTAGCCGTGGTGGGCAATGATGTGGACCTCTGCCTGCGACTCCTCGGGCGAGGCTACCGCAACATCTGGACGCCGCTGTGTCACCTGATCCATCACGAGAGCATCAGCCGCAAGACTAGCGTGCCGAAGGAAGATGAAAAGGCAATGTGGCAGCGCTGGAGCAAGCGCTTCATCGCCGGTGACGACTACTACAATCCCAATCTCTCTGCCGACAAGGGCGACTTCACCCTGCAGGTGAACAACCTGCGCGTCCGCAGCACCTTGCTGCCCGCCACGGCCGCCGCAACCAGTGCCAGCAGCGCGCGGCTGTTGCCGGGCGTGAATCTGGTCGGCTACACCCGCGCGGAGATGGGCATCGGTGAGGGGGCGCGCAGCGATGCGCGCGCCCTGGATGCGGCGAATGAACCGTTCGGCATCATCTGCTTCACGTCCGGCAACCCATCGCGCATGACCGATCTCAGCTGGCAGCACAAGGAGATCGACAACGCGCCCTACGACGTCACCCTGCTGCACATCAATCCCGATCACGCACTGCAGGCCATTACCGAGTTGCCTTCCAGCCACTTCGATGGACACTACTCCATCGGTTACTGGGCGTGGGAGCTTCCCGAGATTCCGGCCGACTGGGAAAAGACCTTCAAACACTTCGACGAAATCTGGGTGCCATCGAACTTCGTGCAGGATGCGGTGGCGATGAAGTCGCCCGTGCCCGTGGTCCGCATTCCTCATGCCATCGAAGTCAAACTCGACACCGCACTGACGCGGGCCAGCTTCGGCCTGCCCGAGGAGCCATTCCTGTTCCTGGTGATGTTCGACACTTACAGCCGGCAGGAACGCAAGAATCCCTACGGCGCCATCGAGGCGTTCCGCAACGCCTTCGCCGCTGACGACATGTCCGTGCGGCTGGTGGTCAAGGTCAACAACGCTACGCCTGACGCGCTGCGGGCCATTCGCGAGCGGGCCGGGGCACATCAGAACGTCATGTTGCTGGAGCAGGTGTACAGCCGCGCACAGGTCAATGCGATCATCGCGAATTGCGATTGCTATGTGTCGCTGCATCGCTCCGAAGGTTTCGGCTTCGGCCCCGCCGAGGCGATGGCGCTGGGCAAAGCAGTTATGGCAACCCACTGGTCAGGCAATGTCGATTACATGCGCCAGGACAACTGCGTGGGCATCAATTATCAGCTCGTCACCATTGAGCAGGACTACGGTCCATACAAGAAGGGTCAGGTGTGGGCAGAACCGGATCTCACGCAGGCTGCGCAGGCCATGCAACAGCTGGCGGGCAATCACGAGTGGGCGCAGCAACTGGGCATGAAGGGTAAAGAGACCATTGAGAATGAATTTTCACCGTCAGCGGTCGGTGCCATGATGCGCAAGCGCCTGGCAACCATCCGACAACTGCTTGCCGACGGGGGGTAGATCGAGAAAAAACAACGCGTGGGGACTCATCATGGCGTTATGGAAATTGCCTAGACTTTTCATGCGCAGGAAATGCTGGAGAGCATCCCGGAGAAACTGCGGCGATTCGCTCTGCGGACATTGTTCCCGAGTAAAAAAGCATTTCGAGATTATCGACCGGAAGGATTTCGGAGGGACTCTTCTGCAACTGCTGCTGGAAGACATCGTGGGTAATTTTTCCAACAAGAAGCCGGACAGGAAGATTCTGCAAACACTATTCGATGCAGAGCAGTCGCTTCTGAAAAGCGGAACTCTGGGCAGTGAATTCACGCTGATCGTTGCGCGTCATCGCGAGCAGCCCCTTACTGGCTGACGTGCAGGTACTTCAGAGCCAGTTTCTGCACGAAATTGCTGCGGCTGGCGAGGCATCCGGAGACTTTCAGCAACCATTTTTGCTCGCTCTTCAACTGCGGCCTGTACAGTTCCAGGAACGCCTGCGCCTGCATCCCAAGCCCTGCAAGAAGATCCTTGTGGCGAACCTCGAGT
>CAIRBI010000107.1 GCA_903876785.1 uncultured Gammaproteobacteria bacterium | reverse complement strand
GTTGCTCGGCAGAGTGCGGCGGCTGGAGTATTGGCAGATGCTCGCGCTGTTGTTCGTGATCCCGTCAGCGTTGTTGCTGGGCCGCACTATCGCGAATTTCATCGGTGGACTCGAGCAATCGGTACACGGGCGGCCACGCGTTTTCATCTGGGCTTTGACGATCCTTTTCAGCGTGGCAATTATCCAATTTGCGCCTCCCTTACTCGGACTGCCCGAGCGACAACGCTCGCATGCCAGCCCCATAATCGGCAGTCTGGTCCTGCTGTCTGCCGGAGTTGCAGCGTGGCATCTCTGTTCCATCTTGGGCAGATTTCTGAGCCGACGCGCGCAGCTGACGTCAGGCGAGATCGATGACATCCTGGTGAATTTTTTCCTGACAGCCGTGCGTGCCGTTATTGCCTTCAGCACCGGCATCAGCATTGCGCATTTGCTGTCCATTCCGACACAGAACATCCTCGCTGCCCTGGGCATTGGCGGGTTTGCCTTCGCGATCGCCGCACGCGATACGCTCTCGAACATATTCGGGGCCGGGATTCTCGTGACTGATCGTCCCTTCCGCAGCGGCGATTGGATCAATGCCGGATTCGTGGAAGGCTCGGTTGAGGCCGTGGGAATTCGTTCGACGCGTATCCGTACGGCGCACGACAGTGTCTCCATCGTTCCTAACGGCAAGCTTGCCGATGCCACGATCAACAATCTCGGGACACGACGTCACCGCGTCATCAAGATGAATATCCTCGTGACCGACGGCGCAACGTCACAAAAATTGCAGGCCTACATCGATTCACTTGAACAGCGAGTTGCGGGCAATGCCGCGTTTGTCTCTGAGCTTACGGAAATCGGCATTGCCGACATAGGCAAGGATGGCGTCACTCTCGCGTTCACAGGCCACCTCAATGTCAGCACCGACCGGGCCGAGTCCGTGGCAAGACATGCCCTTCTGGTTGATCTGATGAACCTCGCTCACGAGCACCGGATCAGGCTGGGTTACGGAATGGACAATTCGAAATTCACACCATGAAACCATGGCAGTTCGCAGGTTTTTCGGCATCAGTCATGAGGACATTCGCTCCAAAGATACACTCGCGCTTTTCATGCAGCTGTATCGGATCCAGGCAGCGCCTTGAGGAGCAGCGCCAGTTCTCACCCTTCCAGCACGCCAGAAACCTCAGAGTTCTCACGCCCCGATATGGGGGTAAGTCACACCCCGCACGCCAACACCGCCCACTTCACGCACAGTAAAAATAAAGGACTGACACCATGTATTTTGTTGCCGTCGTGCTGCTACTCCAGTGGGGCCTCGTGCCGCGACTGCTGGCGCAGCGATCGAAATCGCCGAGCGCAACGCTTGCCTGGCTGTGGGCGCTGCTTCTCTTTCCGGGCGTCGGGGCCATCCTGTTCCTGCTGATCGGTAACGACCGGCTACAACGGAAAAGGCTTGCACTGGTATCGGCATTGACGCGGGACCTCGCCGGCACCTCTGTCGCCGCCCGATCAGGTGCCGAGGCCACGCTCGGCATGCCGGAACTGGAGCACTTGACCGGATTTCCTGCAACTGGCGGCAATGCTGTGGATGTGCTGGACGAGGGCACCAGCTTCTTTCCCGTTCTTATGAGCACCATCACCGAGGCACAGCAGCACCTGCACGTCTTGTTCTACCACTGGAAAGATGATCGTGCCGGGAGCGATGTCCTCGATGTACTCGTTGCAGCCGCACAACGTGGCGTGAAGGTACGGGTGCTGATCGACGAGATCGGGAGTCTTTCCCTGCGGCGTTCATACTTCAACCGGCTGATCGATGCGGGAGGGGAGTTCTCCTTTTTCCGGACATTCGCGCCATTGCAGGGGCGCTTTCACCTCAATTTGCGCAATCACCGGAAGCTCCTCGTTGCCGATGGAAAGATCGCGCTGATTGGCGGGATGAACGTCGCCGACACCTACTGGCGCTGCGTTAAATCACCTCCCTACAACGACCTTGCGCTGCGCCTGCGTGGTCGCGTGGCTGCTCAGCTGAACGAAGTCTTCGCGCAAGACTGGTATTTCGCGACAGGCCATGAATTGAAGGATCCAGCGCTGTATCCGGCGGCCGAGTCCGTTGGCGACGTGCGCGCGCAGGTAGTCCCCGGTGCACCGGACAATGGGCTCGATGAAGTGCAACTCACCATCCTTGCGCTGCTGCATCGCGCCCGGCAGACCGTACGGCTGATGACGCCGTATTTCGTACCGGAATACCCCATGATTGCTGCGCTCCAGCTTGCCGCCATGCGCGGCGTGGATGTCGCCATTCTGGTGCCCGCCGAGTGCGATCACTTCTACCTCACCCACGTGATGCGCAGCTACTACCTTGACCTGTTGCCGTACGGCGTGCGAATCCTTGAATACCACCCGCGCATGCTCCACGCCAAGAGCATCACCGTCGACGGGCAATACCTCATGAGCGGCAGTGCCAACATGGACCCACGGTCGCTGCGCCTGAACTTCGAGCTCAACGTCCTTCTCGACAGTCCCGAGGCGACCCGCGTAGTTGACGCACTGTTCGAGCAGGGCGCTGCCGACGCTCACGCGGTGACGATCGAGGCACACCAGCGCCGCCCGTTGCGCGACAAGATCGCGGAGGCCCTCTTCCGCCCTGCCTCGGCGCTGCTGTGAGAGAGAACGGTAGTGCACACTCGGGGTCAGGTCTTCCATTTTGCAACATAAGACTTTGAGATCTGGCAGATAAGAAACCCTCTGGCGGGAGTGCGCGCAACTAAACCTCAGGCGAGCCAGGCAAGACCACGAGAAATGGAAGACCTGTCCCGACCTCTCCTCGCAAGCTCCCCTGTCAAGACGCCCGTGAGCGCCATCCGAGCCGCTGGAGCAGAGAAAGTCGGGGGCTGGCCGCTGCGGGCCAGCGTGTGCCTCAATTCAGTCAAAAATCTCAAGTCCGAAATCGCTCAGCCCGCGTAATTGAAGGGTCTCCAAGTACGTCGAGACCCGCCGTACAGCTCTCGCTTCCCCCGTCTTTCAGGAGCCCGCGCCATGCGGCCGCATGCGAAATCATCGTTTCATCGTTTGATGGTCTTGATGTCCGCAATCGGTAGCACCCTGCTCCTGGCTGCGCCTATCGCAATGGCCGATAAAAGAGACGAGCCGCGCAGTACAGAGCCGGAGTTCTTTGTCACCCCGAGCACCGGCACCAGAACTGATGCTCCCGGAAGAAATCTGCAGTTCCTGTGTCTCTCAGCGATCCCCCTAGCGCCCGCTGACATCAATTTCACAGCGTCAACAACGCCGTGGGTTCAAGGCAAGAGAGTGATTGTGTCGAAAATGGCGTATGTTGAAGGGGAAGTGGATTGGAACAATGTTCCGAATGCACACCCTGAGTTCCGGACCTGGGTTCAAGATGGCCAGCGCCACTTCAAGGGCAATGGAATCCCGAACCATCCAACCGGCGTGTTTCCCGTGCAGGCTGGCACGGCCGCGTACTCGTACTATGCGGCGGCTCCTGCGGAGGGGTACTCGAGTGCCGCAGAGATTCCGATCAAACCCTGGGACCTCGACATTACTGTCCCCGCAAATCCAGTGTATTCAGAGACCCCACATTGTATTTCTGAACTGATGACCGGTGTGGTGACGCAAACCGGCGCCGCCTGGCACGCTCAAATTGCCTATGCAGGCGTCTGGGTAGACCCCATCGCTGCGCTGCCCGTCGATAAGTGCTGGGGGCATCCTTACAACGAGGAGTATCACTACCATGGCTACTCGTGGAAGTGCTTTCCCCGCCAGGGGGACGTCAAAAAGCATTCGCCGCTGTTTGGTTATGCCATGGACGGTTTTGGCGTGTACGGCCCACGCGGAGTCGATGGCAAGGTGGTGCGCAATGAAGACCTGGACGAATGCCACGGCCACTTTGGGCGCATCGAGTGGGACGGTGAGTGGCGATCCATGTACCACTACCATCTGAACAACAAGTTTCCCTACGGACCTGGCTGTTACCGCGGCAAGCCTTCAACCAGGGCGGACAATGTCAAGCATTCCCATGGATTCCCGTCATGGCCACCGGTGGACTCAGCGGCATCAACGGACATCTCCGGGAACAAGCTGAATTAGCCCACAAGTATCGATGGATGGGCGGGGGCGGTTCTTGAGGTATGACCGTAGTCATCGTGTAACCCGGTGTCGGATTAGACCTGAGCGGGGGTTCACCGCGTCATTACCAAAGGCAATACTCAGCCCGACCAAGAGAGACGATGAGAGATGGAAGACCTGACCCCAAGCCCCCTCCTTGAATCCGGATCATCTCCCCAGCGCGGTGTGGCAGTCGTGTTCGGCGCTGGCGGCGGTATCGGAGCGGCATTGGTCGAAGCGATCCGGGCCACCTCAAAATTTGAGCATGTAGTGGCGCTCAGTCGCAGCACGTCGCCACCGATCGACCTGCTGGACGAGGCCAGTCTGGAACGCGCCGCAGCGTTTGCCGCCGAGCTGGGTGAGCTTCGCCTTGTGATCGATGCGACGGGGTTTCTGCACGATGATCACCAAGCGCCAGAGAAGAGTTGGCGGCAACTCGATGCGGTCAAGCTCGCGCGGTCCTTCGCACTGAATGCGATCGGTCCGGCGCTGATCATGAAGCATGTGTTGCCGCGATTGCCGCGATCAGGGAAATCCGTCTTTGCGACGCTGTCTGCCCGGGTCGGAAGCATCGGCGATAATCGGCTCGGCGGCTGGTATGCATACCGCGCTTCCAAAGCCGCTCTCAATCAACTTGTTCGGACAGCCGCTATCGAATTGGCCCGTCGATCTCCTGACGCACTTTGCATCGCCTTGCATCCCGGCACCGTCGCCACGGCGCTATCCGCTCCGTTCGCGGCGACCGGGTTGGAGGTTCATTCTCCCGCCGCCGCGGCACTACATCTTCTCTCCGTCGTCGATCAACTCACGGCGGACGCCAGCGGCGAGTTCTTCGACTGGCGCGGCCAGCGAGTACCTTGGTAATCACTTGGCTGGGACGCGTCGCAAGACTTATCTGCCGACCGATCCCAGGCCCTCACTGGTTACAGCAACGTGCTACCGGTGGTCCCTGCGCAGCTTGAGCAGCCAGGAGCTTTGACTTCTCTCTGCGTCATAAAAGATCGCTACGGTGAAGAAAAACATCAGAATCAATCCAATATGTGCAGCCAGGCTTATCCCGAAATAGATAATGCTCCCGAGATACGCGGCGAAAGCGCCGCTCCACATGAATGCCAAAATCGTCATGATGAACATCCTGCTG
>CAIRBI010000106.1 GCA_903876785.1 uncultured Gammaproteobacteria bacterium | reverse complement strand
GCCATGGCATCGCTGATTTCCTGGCTGCTCGGCCAGAGATCGCGCAGATGGACGGGGCGCCCATCGCGGTCGTGACCGATGACGTCGCGGCTGATATCCAGGTTCATGGTGCCGGCCAGCGCATAGGCGACAACCAGTGGCGGCGAGGCCAGCCAGTTGGCGCGCACGCGCGGATGGATGCGGCCCTCGAAGTTGCGGTTGCCCGAGAGCACGGCGCACACGGTCAGCTCCGCGACATCGATTGCCTCGTCGATGGCCACAGGCAGCGGGCCGGAGTTGCCTATACAGGTCGTGCAACCGTAGCCGACGAGGTTGAAACCGAGGGCGTCCAGCGACTCCTGCAAGCCTGCCTGCACCAGATAGTTCGTGACCACCTTGGAACCGGGCGCCAGCGAGGTCTTCACCCACGGTTTGCGTTTCATGCCCAGCGCTACGGCTTTACGGGCCAGCAGTCCGGCAGCCATCATCACCGCCGGGTTGGAGGTATTCGTGCACGAGGTGATGGCGGCAATGACCACGTCGCCGTCATGCAGGGCTTAGTCCGCATCGATCACCGCGATGGAGCGGCGAATGCCGCCTGCCAGTTGCTTGTTGATGACCTGCGCCACCTGCGGGAGCAAGACTCGATCCTGCGGCCTGCCGGGACCAGCCAGGCACGGCTCCACTTCATCCAGCAGCAGATCGACGACGCTGCTGAAGACGGTGCCCAGCTCTTCGGCCGCATTCGCCTCTCGCCACAGGCCCTGCGCCTTGCTGTAAGCCTCGACCAATGCCAGCGTCTGTGCGTCGCGCCCGGTCAGTTCCAGATAGCGCAGCGTCTCGCTGTCGACGGCGAAGAAGCTGCAGGTCGCGCCGTACTCCGGCGCCATGTTGGCGATGGTGGCGCGATCGGCCAGTGAGAGAGCGTCCAGGCCGGGACCGAAGAATTCGACGAACTTGTTGACCACGCCATGCTGGCGCAGCAACTGCGTAACGGTCAGCACCAGATCGGTGGCCGTGACACCTTCGCGCAGGCTCCCCTGCACACGCACTCCCACCACGTCGGGGATCAGCATGGCCATCGGCTGGCCCAGCATCGCTGCCTCGGCCTCGATGCCACCCACGCCCCAGCCCAGCACACCGAGCCCGTTGACCATGGTGGTGTGGCTGTCGGTGCCGACCAGCGTGTCGGGATACGCAAACAATTGGCCAGCGTGTGTTGCCGACCATACAGTCTTCGCGAGGAATTCAAGGTTCACTTGATGGCAGATACCCGTGCCGGGCGGCACGACGCGGAAATTGCTGAAAGCCTCCTGGCCCCAGCGCAGAAACTCGTAACGCTCGCGATTGCGCTCCATTTCCAGCGCGACGTTGTCGCGATACGAAGAATCCTGGGCAAACGCGTCCACCGTCACCGAGTGGTCAATCACCAGATCCACGGGGATGAGTGGATTCACCAAGGCAGGGTCGCCACCGGCAGCAGCCACGGCATCCCGCATTGCCGCCAGGTCGACGACCGCCGGCACACCGGTGAAATCCTGCATCAACACCAGAGCAGGCAGGAAGCTGATCTCGTGGCTGGAGCTGGCCGTCTCTGGCCACTGCAGCAATTGTTCGATGTCGTGGAGCGTGACGGTGGTGCCGTCGAGCCGGCGCAGCAGGTTTTCCAGCAGGATGCGCAACGCGACCGGCAGACGCGCCGGATCGGGGTAACCGAACTCCGTCAGCGCGGGGAGACTATGATAGTGAAACTGCGTGCCCAGCACGTCCAGGGTCTTTAGTGTCTTCGCGCGGACTGCCTTTGCACGGACTGTGTTGATGTGCTCATCATGAAGCGGGTGAGTTTGCGCGATCATGCCGGGTCCTCTTTCCATAGTGGGGCACCTTGCGGGAATCTGGGGTTACCCCGGTGGTGTCTGGGTGAGATAATCAAAACACTGACTCTCGTACCAAGGAGTCTGCTGTCGAACTCTGGAGTTTACAAGCAGTACATGATCAAGACATCGACACTATCCAAGACCCGGCAACCGCTGCAGTCCTCCCTGCTCGCTGGGGTATTCATTGCCTGCGCGTCACCGGGATTTGCCCAGCCTGTCGACGCGCCAGTGCCCGCTGCCGCTGCGCCGGCAGTGGTCATCCGCGGCGCCGACAGGCAACTCGACGAGAACCTGCGCGCTCACCTGCGCGTGCTGAGTGAGCCTTGCAGCGCCGAGCAGCGCCGTCTGGACAGGCTGCTTCCGGAGGTGACCCGCGATGTCGAGCGCGCGGCACAGGCACTGGGCTACTACCAGCTGCGTCAGCAGACCAGTTTCACAGCGGGCACGCCCTGCTGGTCGCTCAACATCGAAGTGACGCCCGGACAGCCAGCCAGCTTCGGCCCGCCGCAAATCAACATCACTGCCGGTCAGTACAGTGGCTCAATTCTTCTGCCCAATGGCGAGATCGGGGAGATTGATCCGTTCGCCCGCCTGCTGGCCGAATCCCCCGTGCGCGAAGGCGCGCAACTGCTCCATAGTAACTACGAAGACCTCAAATCCTCACTCAGCGCAGTGGCAGTCGACCACGGCTACTTTGCCGCGCGCTTCAACCGCTCGGAGCTGAGGGTGGACCTGCAGCGCAACGTGGCGGATGTGACCATCGACTTCGATCCGGGCCCGCGCTACCAGTTCGGCACCATCAACATCAGCCCGCTCGACGAACTGTCGTCGCGCCTGATCGGCCTCTATCTGCCGTTTGTGGAAGGCTCGCCCTACTCCAGCGATATGCTGATCAAGCTGCGTGAGAGCCTGAATGACAGCCAGTATTTCAGTCAGGTGGCGGTGACGCCGCAGTTGTCGATGAATCTGGCGGGGGGGGCATCCGGGGGGACCTCAGGAGGGACTTCAGGAGACAATCGCCAGCAGGCTGGCGCCCACATTGGGGGGCGGGTGGTGCCGGTGACGATTGACCTGACGCCGCGCGCACGCCGTTCCTGGTCGGCGGGTCTGGGAGTCACCACCGACATCGGGCCGCGCCTGACGCTGGCGTATCAGGATCACTATTTCAACCGCAGCGGGCACCGCCTGAATGCAGACGCGGCACTCGCCCCGACCCGTCAGGAACCGAATCTGAGCTACGTGATGCCCATGCGCAATCCGGCCACCGAGAGCCTGAGCATCTCCACCGGCTACCTCGGTCAGCAGACCGACGCCTTCAACTCCGACACCTATCGCGTCGGGGTCAGCTATCGCTCGACCGTGGACGCCTGGCTGCTGGGGAATGAATGGCTGCGGAACATCTACACCAACTTCCAGCGCGAGAATTCGGTGATCAACGAGCTGCGCGAGCAGAGCAACCTGACCATTTCCGGCATCAACTGGGCCCGCACCCAGTCCGACGACCCCATTTTCCCGACCCGGGGCTGGCGCCTGTTTGGCCAGATCAGCGGCGCCTCCAACGCCTTCCTGTCGGACATGAGCTTCCTGCAGTTGCACGTCACTGGCAAGTACATCCACCCATTCGGCCGCGGTCGGTTGTTGCTGCGCGCTGAAGCGGCCACCACGATTGTCGACGCGCTCGGAGAGCTGCCGGTCACCATCCGCTTCTTCACCGGTGGCGACCAGACGGTCAGGGGTTATCAGTTCAACAGCCTCGGCGCGCTCAACGAACTGGGCGAGGTTATCGGGGGCAAACACCTGCTGACGGGCAGCGCCGAATACGACTTCGAGGTGCGGCCAGGCTGGAAGATGGCGGTGTTCTACGACGTGGGCAACTCCTTCGCGGACTTCGCAGCCATCAATCTCCACAAGGGCGTGGGGGTTGGCGTGCGCTGGATGTCGCCAATCGGGCCGATCCGCGCCGACCTCGGCATGGGCGTCGGGTCCAGCACCGAAAAAGACAGTTTCCGCCTGCACATCACCATGGGGCCGGATCTGTGACGATGACCATGCCGAACACATCGCCTGGGTCGATTTCTCCAGGGTCCATGCCACCGCCCTTGAATCCGCACGGCGGCGAGCGGTCGCTGCGCACGCGCCTGCTGCGAACGGCGGCCATTGGCTTCACCGTGCTGCTGATTCTCGGAGTGGCGGCACTGTGCATGATCTCCGCCCTGCTGAGCACCAGCGTCGGCAGCAACTGGGTCATCCAGCAGATAGAACAACGTCTCAACGGCGGCACGGCGGGCGCCCGCTCGCTGACCATTGGCCGCAGCGACGGCACCTTGCTGTGGGGTATGACGCTCCATGACGTACGCTTCAACGACGGCGCCGGGAACAACGCCAACACGATCAACATGGCGACGCTGCAGGGCCGCTGGAACCCTCTCACGCTACTCACCGGACAGGTCACACTGGATGCCCTTACTCTGGATGGCCTGCGGGTACGCTGGCACGGCGCCGAGCAGGTCTCGCCAACCGCCGCAGAACCGCTGGCGCGTGTCCTGGCGAAAACCATGCAAACGGTTGCCGAAGGTGTGCAGGCGACGCTCAACACGCTGCCTTTCCCACTCTCTCTGCCATTGAATCGCGGACTCGCGATCACTCAACTGCACGCCAGCGATGCCATTCTCGATCTGGCCCCCGACACGCAGCCACTGCTCATCGACACGCTCCGTCTTGGTATCTCGCTGCAGGAGAGCCAGTTGCGACTGCAAACGTTCGAGCTGGCCATGACTGCAGGCGTCAACCCTGTACGGGTGAACGGTGGCGGGCAGATCGACCTCACCACCCCCTACCCCTTGCAGCTGACAGTGGACTGGAACATGGACGTGCCGCTGAGCGCCGACAGCTCCCCCGCGCTGCAGGCACTGGCATCTGCACAGACAGGCAGCCCCAATAGCAACCCCAATGGCAGCCAGGGCACAAACCTCGAGCTCGGCGGGCAGCTGACCCTGAGTGGCGACCTCAATACCGTGATCGTCTCGCATCAGCTGAGCCGCCCGCTGGACATCCTCAGCGAGGGCTCCGTCAGCAGCGGCCTGCAATCCCCGCTCGCCGCAGCGGCGGGCGGGCTGAGCTTGCGGCATCGGATTGTGTCGCAGCGGCTGCCGTTGCAGGTGGGGGGAACTCTATCGCGGGCAGGCCCGCTCCCACAGGGGCAGGTGAGTGGCGGCGGCGGGGAGTTGAGCGTGGTGGTCGACGGCGCCCAGATCAGCTCCACTGGCTCGCTGGCGGCGCTGCACCTCGCGGGCACGACCTCACTCGGCGTCGAGAACGCAAGCGGCGAACGCGTGGCGCCGACCATGTCCTTGAGCTGGAACGCGCTGCTGGCAGACAGCACGCTGACGGTCGACCAGTTCAATGCCAGCACGCCCACGGGTTCGCTGAGCAGCACCGCTCAGCTGGGCTGGGCAGACGGTCTCGACCTGAATTTGACCTACAGCCTGCGCGAACAGGACGCCGGCCAATATCAGACGCTGCTGCCGGAAGGCTTCCTGCCCGGAGCGCTGACCAGCACGGGCAGCATTGCGCTGCGGCAGACTCCGGAAGGCAGCACGGGCACCTTCGCTATCGATTCCCTGGAAGGCATTCTGAACGGCTACCCGCTGTCCGGTGGCGGAGTGGTGGCTCTCGACAGCGGGGACTTCGAATTCTCCGCCCTGCGTCTGAATGTCGGCGACAATCAACTGCGCGCCTCGGGCCGCTGGTCCGACGACATCGCACTCGAGTTTCAACTGCAGGCCGACAGCCTGCAAAACCTCTCCCCTCTGCTCTCCGGGGCCCTGCAGGCGAGCGGCACAATTGCCGGACCGCGCCGCGGGCCAAGCCTCACCCTCACGGCGACGGGCACCGACATCGTGGCCGGAACACAGCGCATCGACGCGCTGCAACTGAATGTAGACGGACAACTCGCCGCCCACCGCCTGGCGCTGGCCCTGCGCAGCCCGCTGGGCGAAGCGGCGCTGCTGCTGAATGGCGGTTTCGACGCGGGCGACCCAGCGACAGGTGGCACCGCGGCAGCCCCTCTGCTCTGGCAGGGCCGCCTGCTGACCGGCACATTGAGGTCCGAACTCGGAGAATGGCAGCTGCAGGACGCCACCGAGCTGCAACTCTCTCCGGCGCAAATCAGCATCGCGCAGCACTGCTGGAGCCAAGGCGCCAGCGCGCTGTGCCTGCAGGGCGACTGGGACGACAGCGCCACTCTGGAGGCCAGTGCGACGCTGAGTGGCTATCCACTATCGACGTTCAACAGCGCCGCCTCAGCCTCCACCACAGCCTCGACAGCAGCGCTTGCCGCACTGCGCTCCAGATTGCCCGCCGGAACCAGTTTCGAGGGCACCGTCACCGCACAGGCGACAGCCAGCGGCCGCCTCACCGACGCCCCCGAGGATCTGGCGCTGGACCTGCGTGTCGATCTGGGCGCCGGACATGCGTCGTTCGTCGGAGCTGACGAACCCGCCGGCCTGTCAGACGACTACAGCGAAGGCGCGCCTCTGCCCGAGGAATTCCGCTGGCAAAGCGCCGTGCTCACCGCGAGTCGCCGTGACAACCGCTGGCTGCTGGACTCCGGGGTGGATTTCGTCCAGCCCGATCTGGCCGCCACCGGCATCTCCGTGCAGGGCTCCGCGCGCGGACGCGCGACGATCACGGCCGACCAGCAGCTCGACGGCCAGCTCACCCTCACCTTCGACGACCTCAGCTGGGTGCAGGCCTTCGCCCGTCAGGTGCAGATCAGTCAGGGCCAGCTCAGCGGCCTCGCCACGCTCTCCGGCACCGTGAGCGAACCCCGCGTGAGCGGCAACCTCTACCTGCGCGACACGGCGCTCGGCATTCCCGCCATGGGTCTGCAGATCAGTGAGCTCAACACGACCGTCAGTAGCACCTTTGACACGACTGCAGACACTGCCAGCGGCAGCGACGACGGCACGCTGACGTTGCAGGGCCGGGCCCGCTCAGGCGAGGGTAAGCTGGTGTTTCAAAGCGCAGTACAGAAACCCTTCAGCCCGGAGCGCAGCATGACGCTGACGCTGCAAGGCGAAAACGTCGACCTCATCCGCCGCCCCGAACTGAATCTGGCCATCTCACCAAACCTGACCATTACCGCCAGCAGTAGCGGCGTGGATATCACCGGACTGCTGCGCATTCCGCTGCTCGACGCCCAGATCACCGCGCTGCCCGCCAGTGCCATGAATGTCTCCAGCGACACCGTGCTGGTCGGCCAGCCCGATGAAAGCCCCGCCATCCACAATGCGGCGCAGGCCAACCGGGGCATTCTCGACGACGTGCCACTCACCGCCCAGCTGCGGGTGGAGCTGGGCAACGATGTGCATTTCCGTGGTTTCGGCCTCAACAGCCAACTGTCCGGCGCGCTCGACATCACGCAGCGGGCCACCGGCGCACCGCTGACCTATGGCGAACTTACGGTGGTGGAAGGCAGCTACGAGACCTATGGCCGCACGCTCACCATCGAGCACGGCAAGCTGCTGTTCTTCGGCAGCTACGACAACCCGGCGCTGGATATCCGCGCTGTGCGGCGGACGGAAAATGTGACCGTGGGCGTGCAGATGAACGGCACCTTGCGCAACATCCGCAGTCAGCTGTTCTCGACACCGACACTGCCCGATGGCGACATCATCGCGGTGCTGCTGACCGACCGGCCGTTCGCCGAGATCGGCACGCAGGACAGCAATGCGCTGATCGGGGCGATCACGAATCTGGGGATCAATCAGGGGCAGTCGCTGACGAATCAGATTCGCAATCAGCTGGGGCTGGATACGCTGGCGATCACGAGTACGGGGGATACGACCAACAGCAGTCTGACGCTGGGCAAGTATCTGACGCCGAGGTTGTTCATTCGCTACGGGGTGGGGTTGTTCGAGACGGAGTCGACGCTGTCGATCGATTACACGTTATCGGAGCGGGTGAAGCTGGAGGCGAAGTCCGGGACTACTCAGAGTGTGGATATCAAATATACGGTGGATCGGTAGGTTCTTTTGGTGAGTGCGTTGTAGGGCGGTCTGGGGTGGAGTGAGGGTCTTTCGGGACACGCCCGTGAATACATCCCTGTAGGGCTCGATCGCGCCATCCATGGCGCTCAACGGTCCCTCTCGCCCCTCCCCCCACCCCAGACCTGACTTCAGCGCCTCGATCGAAAGAATCATCCGATTTTGGGGATGGTGATTACAATTTCTTCGGGAGACTTTTTGGTTTGCAGGCCAGTGACATCCACCGGGGCGTCGAGCGGGATTGAGCGTGAGAACTGGCTGATGCTGGTGCTCTGCAGGCCGCCACTCGGAGCGCCACCCTGGTGTCGCACTTCGCTGCGCACCTGCGCCGAGATCGAGAGGGTGTTGTCCTCCAGTTCTGTGGCCAGCTCCACCTCGCTGCCTTTGGCAATAGAGATGATCACCCGGTATTCGTCGTCTGACTCCTGCAGCAACTCCCGTTCTGCCCCCGCTGAACCGCCACGCAAATGCGCCACCTCTCTATTCAAAGT
>CAIRBI010000105.1 GCA_903876785.1 uncultured Gammaproteobacteria bacterium | reverse complement strand
GACAATCCGGCACAGGCCGAACTCGCGGTGTCACGCTTCAACGCTCGCGTCAAACCACTGTCGATTCTCGGCCTGCTGGGAACGGTGGTGCTGCTGTTTGGCTTTCAGGGACAGATTATCCTCGATCAACCCTTGCTGATTGGTTTGATCGCCATACCCCTGCTGATCCAGTCCTATGGCATTTTCGCGATTGCCTATGGCGCGGCACGCTTGTGGAAAGTGCCGTTCAATGTTGCAGCGCCCTGTGCGCTGATCGGCACCTCCAACTTCTTCGAATTGGCGGTGGCTGTGGCGATCGGTCTGTTCGGGCTCAATTCCGGGGCGGCGCTGGTGACTGTCGTAGGCGTTCTGGTGGAGGTGCCGGTGATGCTTTCGCTGGTCGCCTTTGCCAATCGCACGCAAAGCTGGTTTCCTGACAGCGCATCTGCTCCGCCCTGTATCAAGCAGAAAGGACCAACAACATGAAAATCAATATCAGCAGTTTCCGGATTGAACCGGGCACAAAAGTGCAGCTTTCGAAACGGCAAACTCGCGTGAACCCGTGCTACGAAAGCAGTGACGATTACCGTAAGGTGCTGGCCATACAGGTGGAAGAACTCAGCAACCTCCAGCAATTGCATTACGCGTCCGACCGCTACTCCCTGCTGCTGGTTTTTCAGGCCATGGATGCGGCGGGCAAAGACGGCGCTATTCGCCATGTGATGAGCGGCATCAATCCGCAAGGGTGTCAGGTATTCAGTTTCAAACATCCGAGTGCCACCGATCTGGATCACGATTTTCTGTGGCGAACCAATCAATGTTTGCCGGAACGTGGACGAATCGGCATCTTCAACCGCTCGTACTATGAAGAAGTGCTGATAGTGCGGGTGCATCCGGAGATTTTGCTGGCCCAGAAGTTACCGGCGGGAGAACTGGATGTTCACACGATCTGGGAGGCGCGCTACAAGTCGATAGTCGACATGGAAGCGCACCTGCATCGTAACGGTACCCGGATCATCAAGTTCTTCCTGCATATGTCCAAAGAGGAACAGCGGCAGCGCTTCCTGGCGCGGATCGACAACCCGAAAAAGAACTGGAAATTCAGTGAAGGGGATCTAACTGAACGCAACTTCTGGGACCAGTACATGCTTGCCTACGAATCGTGTTTGAGTGCCACCAGCACCCAGAATGCCCCCTGGTATGTGGTACCGGCGGATGACAAGGAGAATGCCAGACTGATCATTGCTGACATCATCCTGAAGCATTATCGCGAGCTGGACTTGCAGTACCCGCACTCCAGCGAGATCCGGCAGCAGGAACTGGAAGGGTTTCGTGCCCAATTGCTCGCGGAGGCTCACTTCAGCAGTCGATAGTCACTCAAACGGAACCACTTGCGGGAAAGGATGAAACCGGTCACCGGTTCCGGGGAGAGGGCAGTGACCTCTTCGGTCATGTTCTTCCGGTAAAAAGCCGTGCAGGTGGCGTTCTGCCACACTGTCTTCCGCAGCTTGCTGCGCACGTTGGCGACATAGGCATCCTGCAGTTCGCGCCGGGCATCGATAGCCTTGATACTCTTGTCCCGCTTCACCGCGCAAATGGCCTGCACGATGTAATCAGTGGCTACTTCCATGTAGGAAATCTGCGAGCTGTGTCCGGTGCCGGTGTTCGGACCATTCACCTTGAAATAGTTGGGGTAGCCGGAGACAGTGATGCCCTTGTATGACACCGCCGCTTTTTCCCATTCGCTGTTGAGGTTGCGGCCATCCAGTCCATCGACTTGAAACGTCAGCGCCTCCTTCATGTTCGAATAGGCGTAATAACCGGTGGCATAGACGATGACGTCCAGCGGGATATCCTTGCCATCCTTTGTGCGGATGCCCTGGGGCGTGATGCACTCGATCCCGCTGATATCCACATCGACATTGGCGAGGGACAGCGCGGGGAGATAGGTATTGGTCGGTATGACCCGCCGACAGCCCAGCTCGTAATCGGGCAGCATGTGCTGCCGCAACTTGTCGTCCTTGATGTACTTGTCCAGATGCTCCTGCAACCTTCTGCGGTACTGGTCCTTCATGAGTTTGCTGACTCCCGAGATGCCCGGGTAGCGGCGGAAGGCGATGAACCTGACGTCATAGAAAGCAAAGACGAATAGACGGATGAGATGCCGAATGCCCGGCAGCGTGCGCACCACACGCTCCACGGCGCCGTACTGCCGGTCCGAGCGCGGCAGAATCCACTGCGCCTTGCCCATGAACAGGGTCAGCCGGGATACCTTGCCCGCAATGGCCGGCACGATCTGGGCTGCTGAACAGCCCGAGCCGATCACGCCAACACGCTTTCCTTCATATACCACCGAGTGATCCCAGTGCCCGGAGTGGAACAGCGCTCCTTCAAAGGTTTCCGCACCCTTGATGTTGGGCGTGTGCGGATTCGCCAGCACTCCGCTGGCGTCGATCACGAAGCGGGCGCTGTAGTTCTGGCCTGCTTCGGTCGACACGTGCCAGCGGCACTCGCGCTCGTCAAAGGCGAGCCGCTGCACCGTCTGGTTGGTGCGGGCATACTTGCGCAAACCGAACTTGTCGATAATGTGGTTCATGTAGGCGAGCAATTCACTCTGCGGGGCAAAGGATTTTTTGAACGGATAGGGGATGAACGAGATGCAGTAAAGACTGGTGGGAATGTCTACCTCTGCGCCGGGATAGGAGTTGACCTGCCAGGTGCCGCCCAGCTCCGCGCTTCTTTCCAGCAAAACGAAGTCGTTGCAGCCCTTCTTTTGCAAGCGAATGGCCGCCAGCAACCCCGAGAAACCAGTCCCGATGATTACGGTCTCAACATGGCAGGGCTGTGTCTGGGTATCGCCGTGTGCAGATATCTCTCTTGTTGCGGATTGCACCGATGCGCTCATTTTCAGGGCCTCTTGCAGACTCTTTGAAATAGTAGGTTGCCAATATTCAAGTCGAGACTAAACGATTGCCCCCTTTCCGACCAGCGAAGGATTGGTGGAGGCTTCGTTATAGTAAACTTTGTGCATGAATGTCTGTATGTGGAATTGTTTGGCGCGTCTGGCAGGCATGCACTGGAAAGAAGGAAAGGCAACATGAAAATCAATATCAGCAGTTGCGCTACGCGTCAGACCGCTATTCGGCCAAGAATTCACTGTGACAATCCGCCGGCGCACTGACCGGATTGCAACGTGCAACCCCGTCGGTGTCAGGCAGGACCACCTGATAGTCCGAACCCAGATCAGAGGGCTCGGCGTAGTCGGTGCTGATGTATTGCGCTCCACTTTTCAGCGCCAGCTCCCGGCGGGTCGTATCGCCGGTGCGGGCTTCGTGGCTGGGCACATCGGAGCGTGTTCGTATCAGATACCCTTGCTCAGCATAAGATCTGATGGCGTCCCCGTCAGCTATCACATCGTTCATTTTCAGAAAGGCCGAGGCCGGGTGCCCCGCTTCTGCACTGACAAACAACGCGCGATCGGCAAGAATCTGCGAGCGCGACAGATAGTCATCCAGGTGGTGGCCGGTATTATCCAGCGCGAAGAGTATCTTGCCGCGACTCTCCGCAAGCGTTGGCCATCCGCTATTCATCACCGCATCATTGAGCGTGCTGTAATCACCACGCACATCATCGGGCGTGATCACCTGCGAGCGCTCGAATACCTGCCATATCTCATCATCCACGGTGAAAATATTGCTGGCGTCAATCGCCACTGGTGTTGTGGACTCAAGCGGTCCCCAATCCTGCCGTGGCGCGTCTTTCAACTCCAGCATGACCATGATGGGCACGTGTGACGGGTTCTGCATGGACCAATCGTGAATCTCTGTCAGGCAGGCGATCAACGTCAGACAGGTAGTTCGGTAATCCACGTCCTGAGAATGAAACACCTTCAGTCCGGGCGCCGCCATGACCGCGCGACTCTGCGCCAGTTCGGGGTCGTCAATCAACACTCCTCCAGTCGGGTCCGCGAACAGGCCGCCATCAGGATCCGCAAACACATCAAGCTCAAATTGCCGGATACCCAGGGACTCCAGTTGTTCAGACAATGGGCGATGCTCGTAACTGATGTCTTTCGCCCAGCCGTCACGATAGTTGTTCAGCAGGGTGATGAGCTCCTCAGCAGGGTAGCGCTTGTAACTGTTATGACTACCGAGCACCTGGACATGGTTGAGGCGCAGGCATTGATCCGCATTGTGGTCAGCCAGCGCCGCGCAATCACTGTCGTCAGCAGCCAGGATCGACGGCGGAAAGGGCAACCACAGCAACGCGCAAAGCAGAGCGGTCAATACAGTTTTCATGAAGGGTCCCCGATCAGATGTGTGACCGTCGAGTGTGGGGCTTCAACACGACGGTTTCATGACAGTATCCAGCACCTCAGCAGGATCGTTGTCACCTCAGCGCAATCGTTGTCATGGCCTTGTAAAAAAGTTTGCCTAAAGTCGAGCACCTAACTGAGACATCTGCCCCGGGCTGGAGTGACCATGAACTACCTGCAACTGCTGAACCGCGAAAATCACTGCCCGTCCCGTCGACGTCTGCTGCGACAGGCTTCCATTATTGCCACGGCGGTAATTCTGCCGGCAGGGTTTGGTCGCCAGGTCAACGCGCAGCCGAGATTCCCGGATTTTCCTTTCAAGCTGGGAGTGGCATCCGGAGACCCTTTATCTGACGGTTTTGTCATCTGGACGAGACTGGCGCCCTATCCCCTGCAGACTGACTATGGCATGACGCCGGAGCCGGTGCTGGTCAACTGGCAGGTGGCGGACAGGGAGAACATGAGCAATGTTGTTGCCGAAGGCACCACTCTGGCGCTACCTGAGTTCGGTCATAGTGTGCACGTCGAACTGCGTGGTCTGCAGCCGGGTCGGGAATACTTTTACCGCTTCAGCGTTGGTGACGCGGTCAGCCGCATCGGCCGGGGGATTACAGCACCTGTCATTGGCAGCCCCCTGGATCAATTTCGCGTCGCCTTCGTGTCGTGTCAGCACTATGAGCGCGGCTACTTTCCGGCCTATCGTGACCTTGTTCAACAGAACCCGGATCTGGTCGTTCACCTCGGTGATTATATCTACGAAAATGATCCCAACCGATTCTCTGTGCGCAGGCACGAAGGTCCGGAGCCCGTGACACTGGAACAGTATCGCGCCAGGTATTCCACTTATCGTATGGACGCCGACCTGCAGAACGCCCATGCACATACCAGCTGGGCGTTCACCTGGGATGATCATGAGGTGGACAACAACTACGCCGGGGCCATGTCCCAGGATTTTGATGCCGCAGAGGCGT
>CAIRBI010000104.1 GCA_903876785.1 uncultured Gammaproteobacteria bacterium | reverse complement strand
TCAGTACACCAATCCGGGCAGCATGGAGAAACAGGAGCTGGGCTGGAATCTGGGGCTCGATCCGATGCCGCGCGAGCCTCTCAATCCGCAGGATCGTGCACGAGTCGCGGCCATGACCCCTTCGAGCCTCGTCGCCTGGAATCCTGTGACCCAGAGTCCGGCATGGCGAGTTGATTACCCGGTTTACGGCAACAGTGGCACCCTGGCGACAGCAGGTGGTCTGGTCTTCCAGGGTTCTGCCGACGGCGTCTTCCACGCCTATGGCACCAACGACGGCACCGAGTACTGGTCCCGCGAAGTGGGCGATGCGATTCTGGGCGGCCCGGTCACTTATGAGCTGGACGGCGAGCAATATGTGTTGGCGCTGGCTGGCCAGGGCGGGGCCATTACGCTGACCATGGGGCTGCTGTCAGGCAATCATCCGCGTTATCAGAATGGTCGGTTGATCGCTTTCAAACTGGGCGCCGATACGCCGCTCACTACTGCCACTCCGACGCCTCCGGCGCCATTGGATGTCACCGCGACGACTTCACAGGGCAATGCTCTCGCGGGTGCCCTGCAATACGGCAGCTTCTGCTCGGTGTGCCATGGTCCGGTGGCGATGAGTGCCGGCTCCATTCCCGACTTGCGTTACTCGGCAACGCTGCTGAGTCAGGATGCGTTCCTGAGCATCGTGCTGGATGGGCTGTTGGCGGATCGCGGGATGGTGGGATTCGCTGCCGACATGGGGGCGCAGGACGTGGAAAACATTCGTGCCTATCTGCTGCAGCAGGCGGCCAACGTACCGCGTCCACGATGACGCTGGAGATTGGTGGCAGTAACGACAAGCTGGTGAAAGTTTTCACTCGCTGTCTTGACGCGTTATCAGTATTGAACTACGGAAAAGTCAGCTGACTTTTTTGCCCGCAACCTCCCAAACACTGCCTGCGACGTCAGGCTCTAATGGAGTCGATAATGACAACAAGATGCTCCCGTTATCCCGCGCGCCTGCTGTTTCCCTTGCTGACGCTCGCTCTGTCTTCGCCGCTGTTCTCTCCTGCGGTTCACGCTCAGGACGATCCAGCTGAAGTCTGTGCGGCGCTCGAAAACACTGCTGACCTGACCGTGCTGTCTGCGCGACTGATGCCCGCCGCCGACACAACACCGGCCTACTGCTACGTGCGCGGGCTGATCTCACCCTCGACGCAATATCATGTGCAATTGCCACTGCCCGAAAACTGGAACGGACGCTTTCTGCAGTGGGGCGACGGTGGCAAGGATGGTGATCTGGACTTTGCCGATCATCGTCTCGCCGAGGGTTATGCGGTGGCCAACAGCAATACTGGCCACGACAGCGCGACGGAGCCTGGTTCGCAGTTCGGCTTCAACAATCGCCAGTCCGAGATCGATTTCGGTTACCGCTCCGTGCACTTGACCGTCATGGCGGGCAAGGCACTGGTCGAACGCTACTATCGCAGCGAGCCGACCTATACCTATTTCGAGGGCTGTTCCACTGGCGGCCGGCAGGGCCTGATGGAGGCGCAGCGCTTCCCGCAGGATTTCGACGGCATCGTGGCCGGTGCGCCGGTGAACTATTATCAGGCGATGAACGCGGCGGGCGTCTGGTGGCTGCAGCGCATGTTCAAGGACAACTTCGCGGGCAACCTCGCTGTAGATAGCGATGGCGACGGCAGCTTCGACAGCGTCAAGCTGCTGGAGACGCTCAATCAGCGAGTGCTGCAGCAGTGTGATGCGAATGATGGTGTCAGCGATGGGGTGCTCACCAATCCCATGAGTTGCAATTTCGAACCGCAGCGTGATCTTGCCGACCTCGCCTGCGGGGCGAACGGCGCTACTGATCAGTGTTTCACTCCTGCGCAACTGCAGACGATTGCCGACTTCTACAGCGGGCCATATGACAGCAGTGGCAATATTCTCTATCCGGGCAAAGCGCTGGGGTCGGAGCTGGAGTGGATCAACCTCTACACGCCCACCGCGCGCAACCGCAACGCGCCGACGATGCTGGTGGGACCTGCTGGCGATCACGTGAACTATCTGTTTTACGAGGAAGACCCCGGCGTGGCGATTCCCGATATGACGCAGCCGACGGTGGTGACGGGGCGCAATGCGGCGCTGCCGGAATTTTCCTGGTTGGAGTTCGACATCAACGATCTGGCCGAGGGCGATGCCACGCTCATGCAGTCGCTGATGGATGCCACCGATCCTGACCTGACCCGCTTCCTGAAAGAGCACGATGGCAAGTTGCTGCTTTATCACGGCTGGAGTGATTCGCTGTCCTCCGCCAAGGCCACTGTGCAGTATTTCAACGCCATGGTCGATGCGACCTTCGCAGGGCAGATCGGTGCGGCGGGCGATAGCACGCGTCTGTTTCTCGCGCCGGGCATGGGGCATTGCGCCGGTGGTGCTGGTCCGAACACCTGGGACAAACTGCCCGCGCTGGTAGACTGGGTCGAGAATGGCAGGGCGCCGGACAGTATCATCGCCACACGCAGCACGAACGGCGTCGTTGAAAATGAACGGCCCCTCTGTCCCTATCCTCAGGAGGCCGTCTATGCCGGTCCCGCCGGTGGCGAGAACGATCCTGCGAACTGGCTGGCAGCCAATTTCAGCTGCCGGTGAACCCGACGGTGAAGCCCAACAGACGCTATTGTGGCACCGTGCCACGTGGCTCACGGTTCTGGAAGTCCAGCATCCAGCCCGGATATTCACTGGGCAGGGCGCTGGCTTCATCCAGCCGCTTGAGTTGCTCGGAGGACAGTTGTGAGTCCACCGCCGCCAGGTTGTCCAGCAGTTGTTCGCTGGTCTTGGCGCCGATGATCACGCTGGTTACGAAGGGACGGCTGAGCAGCCATGCCAGCGCCACGCGCGCCACCGACTGATTCGCCTCGGTGGCGACACTGTGCAGTGCCTCCAATACTCGCGGCAGGCGTTCCATATTCACAGGTGGGAAGTCGAAAGACGAGCGGCGTGCACCGGCCGGGCCTTGCTTGTTCGGATCGAACTTGCCCGACAGAAGACCGCCTGCGAGGGGGCTCCAGGGCAGAATCGCCAAGCCTTCGCTTTCTGCCATCGGCACGATCTCTCTTTCAATGTCACGGCCCGCGATGGTGTAGTACATCTGGGCACTCTGGAAGCGCGCCAGACCATTGGCTTCGGCGAAACCGACCGCCTTCATGGCATGCCAGGCGGCGAGATTGCAGAATCCCACGTAGCGCACCTTGCCGGAGCGCACAACGTCATCCAGCGCTCGCAATGTCTCTTCGATGGGGGTGACGGGGTCGTAGCCATGAATCTGGTAGAGATCGATGTAATCGAGCCCGAGGCGCTGCAGACTTTGATCGACGCTCGACAGGATGTGCCCGCGCGACAGACCGACCTGATTGACGCCCTTGCCGAGGCGTCCGCGCACCTTGGTGGCCACGACGATCTGATCGCGCGGTCGTCCCAACGAGGCCAGTGACGCCCCCAGCAGCCGCTCGGATTCGCCTTCGGAATAGACGTCAGCGGTGTCGATGAAATTGACCCCATGGTCGAGCGCGGTGCCGACCAGCGTATCGACATCCTTGCTGCCGAGTTTGCCGATGGCCTCCCAGAAGCCCTTGCCACCAAAAGTCATGGTGCCGAGACACAGCTCCGATACGAAAAGTCCTGTTTTGCCAAGAAGCTTGTAGCGCATAGCGTTTTCCTCGTCGTGGTAATGTCAGTTGACGGAAGTTCTGGCAGAGCTTAACAGACGCGCCAGATACTTGCCGGTGTGCGACGCCGGATTCTGTGCCACTTGCTCCGGCGTGCCCTCGGCGATGATCTGTCCGCCACCGTTGCCGCCTTCGGGGCCCAGATCGACAATCCAGTCTGCCGTCTTGATGACGTCGAGATTGTGTTCGATCACCACAATTGTGTTGTGTTGGTCGCGCAGCTGATGCAGCACCGCGAGCAGCTGTTTGATGTCTTCGAAGTGCAGCCCCGTGGTCGGTTCATCGAGAATGTAAAGAGTCTGGCCGGTGTCGCGCTTGGAGAGTTCCCGCGCCAGCTTGACGCGCTGGGCTTCGCCGCCGGACAGCGTCGTGGCCGCCTGTCCGAGACTGAGATAGGACAGGCCAACTTCCATCAGCGTCTGCAGCTTGCGGGCGATGGCGGGCACGGCGTCGAAGAATTCGCGGGCGTCCTCGATGGTCATCTCCAGCACTTCGCAGATGTTCTTACCCTTGTATTTCACTTCCAGGGTCTCGCGATTGTAACGCTTGCCGAGACAGACATCGCAGCGCACGTAGACGTCCGGCAGGAAGTGCATCTCCACCTTGACCACGCCGTCGCCCTGACAGGCCTCGCAGCGGCCGCCCTTGACGTTGAAGCTGAAGCGTCCGGCCTTGTAGCCGCGTGAGCGTGCCTCCTGCGTCCCGGCGAAGAGATCGCGCACCGGGGTGAAGATGCCGGTATAGGTCGCCGGGTTGGAGCGCGGTGTGCGGCCGATGGCGCTCTGGTCGATGTCCACGACCTTGTCGAGCAACTCCAGCCCTTCGATGCCGGCGTGCGCAGCGGGCATCAGCGTCGTCGCGCCATTCAACTGGGTGGCGGCCAGCGGATAGAGCGTGCCATTGATGAGCGTCGACTTGCCGGAACCGGAGACCCCCGTGATGCAGGTCAGCAGTCCGAGCGGAATCTGCAGATCGACATTGCGCAGGTTGTTGCCGGTGGCACCTCTCAGCGTGAGCATCTTCCTGGGATCCGCTTGCACGCGGCGCCCGGGCACCTCGATGCGCAGACGGCCGGAGAGATACTTGCCCGTCAGTGATTCCTCCGAGTCGAGAATGTCCTGCAGCGTCCCCTGCGCGACGATCCTGCCGCCATGAACGCCCGCGCCGGGACCGATGTCGATGATGTGGTCGGCGTGGCGGATGGCATCCTCGTCGTGCTCGACGACGATCACCGTGTTGCCGATGTCACGCAGATGGAACAGGGTTCTGAGCAGCCGGTCATTATCGCGCTGATGCAGGCCGATGGAAGGCTCATCCAGAATGTACATCACGCCGACCAGCCCCGCGCCGATCTGACTGGCCAGGCGGATGCGCTGCGCCTCGCCACCGGAGAGGGTGTCGGCGCTGCGGCTGAGGGTGAGATAGTTAAGCCCGACATCGACAAGAAACTTCAGGCGATCCTGAAGTTCTTTGAGAATTTTTTCGGCGATAGTCGCGCGACTGCCGGCCAGCGCGAGCGTGCTGAAATAGAGCGCTGCCTCGGTGATGGTCATGGCCGCGACGGTCGGCAGGTTGATTCTGTCGATGAAGACATTGCGAGCCTCGGGTCGCAGGCGGGTGCCTTCACAGTCCGGGCAGGGCTGCGAGCTGAGGAAACGGGCCAGGTCTTCGCGCACAGTCACGGATTCCGTCTCGTGATAGCGGCGTTCCATGTTGGGCAGGATGCCTTCGAACTCATGGCGTCGCGTTACCGTGTCACCGCGGTCGTTGAGGAAATGGAAGTCGATGATCTCCTTGCCGCTGCCGTGCAGCACTGCGTTGCGGTGCTTCCCTGACAGCTCCTTCAGCGGGGTGTCCACCGCGAAGCCATAATGCTTCGCCAATGAGGTGAGCATCTGGAAGTAGTAAAAATTGCGGCGATCCCAGCCGCGAATTGCGCCTTCGGCGAGGCTCAGAGAATCGTCGGTGATGATGCGTTTCTCGTCGAAAAACTGTTTCAATCCCAAGCCATCACAGCCCGAACAGGCCCCGGCCGGATTGTTGAAGGAGAACAGGCGTGGCTCCAGCTCACTGATGCTGTGGCCACAGATCGGACAGGCGAAGCGCGAGGAGAACAGCATTTCTTCGCGCTTGGAAGGACTGCCGTCTTCTTCCATCAATGCGACCATGGCCAGGCCTTCGGCCAACTGCAGAGCTGCCTCGAAACTCTCGGCGAGCCGCTGCTGCATGTCCGGCCGCACTTTCAGGCGGTCGATGACGACATCGATGCTGTGCTTCTTGTTCTTCTCCAGCTCCGGCGGAAAATCGATCTCGGTCACGATGCCATTGATGCGTGCGCGAATATAGCCGCTGGTCTTCAGCTCACTGAACACATGCAGATGCTCGCCCTTGCGTTCGCGCACCAGCGGCGCCAGCACCATCACGCGCGTTCCTTCCGGCAACGCCAGCACCTGATCGACCATCTGGCTGACGGTCTGGGCCTCCAGCTTCCTGTGGTGGGTGGGGCAGTAGGGATCGCCGACGCGGGCGAACAACAGCCGCAAATAATCGTAGATCTCTGTGATGGTGCCGACAGTCGAACGCGGGTTGTGTGAGGTAGACTTCTGCTCGATGGAGATGGCGGGCGAGAGCCCTTCGATGTGGTCAATGTCGGGCTTGTCCATCATGGACAGGAATTGTCGCGCGTAGGTCGACAGCGACTCGACGTAGCGGCGCTGACCTTCTGCGTAGAGTGTGTCGAAGGCAAGAGAGGATTTCCCGGAGCCTGACAGGCCGGTGATGACCACCAGTTTGTCCCGGGGAATGGTGACGTTGATGTTTTTCAGATTATGGGTTCTGGCCCCTCTGACTATGATCTTGTCCATGTAGCGTGTCCCTGACTATCCGCACTTTCCGCACGCACGCGATCTGTACTCGTCGCAAGCGATGACCAAACGGCGGATTATGATTAAATCGGTTCGCGAGCGCAAAGGCTGCCTGCGTGCGATTCTTTTAGTGCTATGCTTGAGATAGACTACGCCCCCTGTGGGAGCGAGCCTGCTCGCGATTAATTTGAACATCAATC
>CAIRBI010000103.1 GCA_903876785.1 uncultured Gammaproteobacteria bacterium | reverse complement strand
CCGCCCACGCTCGTAATTGCCGATGAACGCCGCATCCTCATGCAGAATACGCTGCACCTCGCCGAACGCATCCATCCGCGTCTTCGTGTCCGTCGACGTCTGCGCGGTGCGCACCAGTGCGTCCAGAGCAGGATTGTTATATTTTCCGCGGTTGTTCAAATTCCACGATGCAAACAAGTCGGCAAAGGTCAGCGGGTCATTGTAGTCGGGGCCCCAGCCATTGAGCACCAGATCGAAATCTCCCGCGTCCATCTTCGCCAGCCGCTGCCGGAAAATCTGTGCATCGATGACGATGTCCAGACCGAGATTGCGCTTGAACACTTCCTGATAGTACTGACCGGAAATGGCGGCCACCGGCGACACGTCAGAGAGCAGCACCAATGGCGGAATCTCCGTCAAACCCAGCTCCTGTTTCGCCCTCTCCAGATATTCGCGTGCGAGTTGCACGTTGTAAGGGGCCTCTGGAGCGGGATACTCCTCACGGAAGGATTTCTCGACGCCCTGCAGCCACACCGGAAAGAGACTCTTGGCCGGGAGATACCCGGGCAGCTTGATGACCCTGTCCACCAGTTCGTTGCCATCCTGAGCGAGCTGCAGTGCCTTGCGCAGATTCACGTTGCGGGTGATGCGCTCTTCGCGATGATTGAAGTCGATGAAGAAGACGCCGCCATCCATGAAGCGGTCCAGCTGCCAGCGCTGCTGCATCGCGCCTTCCAGCATCTCGGCGGTGAGGTCGACGCTGACAATGCGCCCGTCCTTGTAGAGGTTGAGCAAGGTGTTGGAATCGGAGGTGATATAAGCAGCATTGATGGCGTTGAGGCGAATGCGATCGGCATCCCAGTAATAGGGGTTCTTCTCCATGCGCATACTGGCGCCATGCACCCAGCTGCTCATGACGAAGGGGCCGTTATAGAGCATTTCGTCGGCATCGGCGCCGTAGCGACCATTGGCTGTCGTGAAGGCTTGCTCCTGCACCGGCAGGTAGGTGGCGAAGGACACCAGTTTGTCGAAATAGGCAATTGGCTGCTCCAGCTCGACTTCCAGTGTCCGTGCATCCAGCGCGCGCACGCCAACAGACTCCACAGGCAGTTGCCCGGTGTTGGCGGCTTCAGCATTCTTGATGGGGTAGAGGATAAAGGAGTACTGCGAACCGGTGGCCGGATCGAGGGTGGTCTTCCACGCGAATTCGAAGTCCTGCGCTGTCACAGGATCGCCATTGCTCCAGCGGGCATTTTCACGAATCCAGAAGGTCGCGCGGTTGCCGTTGATTTCCCAGCGCTCGGCCATCGCCGGCACGATCTGATCATTTGCATCGTAGCGCAGCAGGCCTTCCATGACGTGCCCGAGCACCATGCCACTGACAGTATCGGTGGCCAGCATGCTGTTCATCTGCGGCGGCTCTTCACGCAGGTAAATCGAGATTTCGTTGTTCTCGGCATCGATCGCTCCTGCGACGCCTCCCGCGCCTGTGCTGGTCAGCGAGGCGGCAAAGTTCAGGGCATACATCAGTGCCACGAGCACCACAACGGCCACCAGCGCATAGATGGCAAGCTGCTTTCCGGCGGAGCGGACAAAGCTGTCTTCTGTGCTGAGCGGTGACGTCATGGATAATCCCGGGAGGGTGGCTGCGCTGCTGGTGTGTACGGCAGGGTCGTCCGAAGAATACCCCAGCCCTCGGGGCGAGTCGATAGAGTCTGTGGGAGCGGGCCTTGCCCGCGAAGCGATCCTGCAGTAGCTTGGCATGCAACGGTGTGCAAGACAGTCGCGGGCGGGGCCTTTATGCCCTCCGGGTACGCTCCCACAAGCACAGGAGACAGGACATGGAGCAAGAATTAGAACAGGTCACGGCGATCTACATTCAGGTCACCAGCTTTCTCGTGAATTACAGCTTCCAGATCATCGGCGCCATCATTATCTTCCTCATCGGCATCCTGGTGGGGCGCAAGATCGGCAACATGGTGCTGCACCTGTGCCTGAAGCGAAACATCGATGTCACGCTGAGCAACTTCATTGCCAGCTCGGTGCGTCTATTCGTGATTGTGATGACTGGCATCATCGCGATGGGCAAGCTGGGCATCAGTATCACTCCCTTCGTCGCTGCCATCGGCGCCGCCTCTCTGGGCGCAGGCCTCGCCGTGCAGGGCTTGCTTTCCAACTATGGCGCCGGACTCAACATCATCCTCACCCGCCCCTTTGTCGTGGGTGATACGATCTCCGTGCAAGGCGTCAGCGGCGTCGTCAAAGAGGTGCATCTGGCCTACACCATTCTCAGTGACGAGGATGAGGTCAGCATCACGGTGCCTAACAAGCATATCGTGGGCGAAATCATCCGCAATTCGCAAGCTGACAGCATTGTCGAGCTGACCGTGGGCATTGCCTACGGCAGCGATCCGCGCCTCGCGATCAAGGTGATTCTCGATGCGCTGCATCACGTCGAAGGCATCAGCGCTCATCGCGAACCTCAGGTGGGTATCGAGCGCTTCGGTGACAGCGGCATAGACCTCGGCATTCGCTTCTGGGCGAAGACTATCGTTCGCTACGAGACGCACTATGTCGCCAACATGAGCATCTACGATGCATTGAAGAAAGCCGGCATCACAATGCCATACCCGCAACGCGAAGTGCGGCTGCTGCAATAAATGGGGTCAGAATAAATGGGGTCAGCAGTAAAATTGGGGTCAGCAGTAAAATTGGGGTCAGCAGTAAAATTGGGGTCAGCAGTAAAATTGG
>CAIRBI010000102.1 GCA_903876785.1 uncultured Gammaproteobacteria bacterium | reverse complement strand
GCCACCCCAAGCTACGTAGACGGCAAACTCTTCACCGTATCCGGTCCGCGTCGTCACGTGGTTGCGATTGATCCGGAATCCGGCGAGACCATGTGGTCCTATCGCGAACCTAATACCTATCGTTACGAATACTCCATGCGTGCCGATTACGGCAAGGGTGTTGCCTTTGCAGAAATCGACGGCAAAGGCGTTGTGTATATTTCCACGCCGGCGTTTTTTCTGATTGCTCTGGATGCAGACACTGGCGCTCCTCTGCCAGGTTTCGGTGGCCAGGTTCCCGTGGAAGGTTTCCCGGAAACTGGCGTGGTCGACATGCTGACCGATCTGGGTCACGAGTTTGATCCCTACTACGGTATCCCCAAAGAAGTCGGTTACATCACCACTTCTTCGCCACCCATTGTCGTCAATGATGTGATTGTGGTGGGTAACTCTGCAGAGCAGGGTTACAACCAGTCCCGTATCGAAAACGTGCCAGGCGATATCCTTGCCTATGACGCGAAATCCGGTGACTTCCTCTGGAAGTTCAACGTGGTTCCACGGCCGGGCGAGTTCGGCAACGAGACCTGGGGAAATGATTCCTGGCAGTACGTCGGTGACGTGTCTTCCTGGGCGCCGATGTCTGCCGACGCGGAACTGGGTCTGGTGTACATTCCCACCAACGGCGGCACCATCGATTTCTACGGCGGCCACCGTCCTGGCGATAACCTCTTCGGCACCAGTCTGATTGCACTGGACGTGAAGACAGGCGAGCGCAAGTGGCACTTCCAGATGGTTCACCATGACATCTGGAACTATGACACCCCAACTGCTCCCGTTCTGCTGGACGTGATGCACAACGGCGAGAAGATTCCGGTTGTGGCTCAGGTAACCAAGCAGGCTTTCACCTATGTCTTCAATCGTGAGACAGGTGAGCCGCTGTGGCCTATCGAAGAGCGCCCGGTTCCGCAATCTCACGTGCCTGGAGAAGTCCTGGCCGCCACGCAACCTTTCCCGACCAAGCCTGCTCCATATGACAGGCAGGGAATTGTCGAAGACGAGCTGATCGATTACACCCCGGAACTGCGTGCGCAGGCGCTTGAGATTCTGTCTGAGTGGGAAGTGGGTCCGTTGTTTACTCCTCCCCTTCACCGTGACAATGACCTTGGCAAGCGTGGCTCTCTCTGGTGTCCTGGTGACGTCGGTGGCGTGAACATCAGCGGCCCGGCTGCTGGTGACCCCGAGACAGGCATTCTGTATGTGACTTCCTTGAGCGGTTGCACTACGCGTGCCCTCGTTCCAGGAGCCGAGGCCGACCTGCGCTATGAGACAGATGCAGGCACGACCACCACTGGTACGACCGTTGCCCAGTACGCTGTTGGCACTGGCGCAGGTGGACCACGTGGCCCGCAGGGTCTGCCCCTGTTCAAGCCACCCTATAGCCGTATCACTGCAATTGACCTGAACACCGGTGAGCATCTGTGGATGATTCCTGTAGGTGAAACACCTGACCGTATCAAGAACAACCCGGCTCTGGCTGGCATCGACGTTGGCAACACCGGTACTGGTGCCCATGCTCCGATGGCTGTGACCAAGACCATGTTGATCTATGCGTCACAGGCCAGTGATGGCACGCCGCACCTGTTCGCAGTGGACAAGGCGACTGGTCGTCAGCTTGGCAAAGTGCCCGTGTCAGCGGATACCCGATATGGCATGATGACTTACGTACACCACGGCGAGCAGTATGTAGTGCTGCAAACCGGTGGCAAGTTGACGGCCATGTCTCTGCACGGACCTCGTGCTTCTGCCGCTGCGCACTAAGAGCTGACGCGCAGGCAAACAGGAAGCCCGGCCGCCGCAAGGTAGCCGGGTTTTTTTTTGCATGGTCCGGTTGCAGAACTAGGGGGGGGGATGAAGATGCTGGTTCGGTTGCAGAACAGATTGCGCTCCTGGCGCATGTGGTGCTGGTTGGCTGGCGTACTGGCGACCTACACCGTGGTGGGGTTCATGGTGGTGCCCTGGGTAATCGAGCGCCAGCTGTCTGCGCTGCTGCAGGAGCGCCTCGGCGTGCAGATGACAGTGCAGGATATTCAGCTCAACCCCTGGGCGCTGACATTCGGCATCGACGGGCTGGATCTGCTAGATGCAGACGGCCGCCGTGTCATCTCTCTGGAACGTGCGTTTGCCAACCTGCAGTTGAACAGCCTGACGCGGAAGGCCTGGAGTATCAGGGAGCTGTACCTGGTGGGTCTGCACGGTTCGCTGCGGCGTTACTCTGCCTCAGACAGCAATATTGACCGCCTTGCCTCGCGCTGGAGTGCCACCGCTGAACCCGTCACAGAGCCCCTGCCACCCTCGGAGCCGGGCGCAACGCCGCGCTTGCTGATCGCCGACCTTCGTGTCGAAGATGCCAGCCTGGCACTGACTGATGGCGTGTTGTCGCCGCCACTCTTCACCAGCATCGATGATCTGGATTTCACTGTCACAGACCTGAGCACGTTGCCGGATGCGCTTGCTCCGGATACGCTCAGCCTGATCATGGGCAACGGCTCGCAATTGCATTGGACCGGATCGGTATCGCTTAATCCAATGCGCTCGGAAGGTGAGCTGAGAATGGTCGGCCCTTACATCGATCTGGCTTACAGCTATTTGCGTTCAGCGCTGCCGGTGCGCCTGACCGGTGGCTGGCTGGAGGCCGAATTTCAATATGATGTCGCGCTGCCTGCTCAGGGAGGCTTCGAGGCTGCGATCAACGGCTTCGACGCCAGCGTCAGCGAGCTGCTGATCAGCGATCCAGAAAACGGTGCGCGGCTGGCCAGCGTGCCGGTACTGCGGTTGGAGGGAGGGGCCCTGCAATGGACAGAGCGCAGTGTGACGCTTGAGCGTCTGCTGCTCGACGGCGTCGACCTGCGACCGGAGCGTGCCGCCGATGGCACGATCAATTTCCTGCGTTTGCTGACCGGTGCCGGG
>CAIRBI010000101.1 GCA_903876785.1 uncultured Gammaproteobacteria bacterium | reverse complement strand
GATATCCAGCGGAATGCCGAGCCAGCCCATCAGCCCCAGCACAAACAGTGCGGCGAGAATATTCGGGATGATGCACAGGAAGGCCAGATACGTGGAGCGAAACAGCACGATGAACATCAGCATGATCGCGAACAGCACCAGACCCAGCGTCAAAATTTGCGATTGGTAAAGGCTCTGCAGCACGTTGTTGTAAAGCACCAGAATGCCGGTGGTGTCGACCTGCTCCGCAGTGTAGCCGAACTCATCCTGTAGCCCCTGCTCGATGCCGGTGATCAGCTCGTTGCGATTCAGACTCTCTGCGGATTCGATCACGCGCACATTGAAGCGCACCTGATTGTCGGCAACAGAAACGAAAGGAGTGAGCACTGACGCCTTCAAGGTTGCCGGCAGACGCGAGTACAGCAGCGCCCACACAAAACTGTCCACTGGCGCATTGCCATTGAGTTGCTCCGCCAACTGAATCACTGAGCCAAACGAGAGCACCTTGCCAGTGTTCGGGAGTGCGTCCAGATAATTGTGGATGCGTTTGATTTCGTCCATCTTGTCGCCGGTGAACCAGTAGGCGTCGTTGTCTTCTTCTGCGGCAGCATCACCAAAACCATCATCGAAACCGTCGTCGAAGCCATCATCCAGCGCCTCCGCCTCTGGCAGATTCACCACCACGTCGAGCGACAGCGTGCCGCCGAGCTTTTCGTCAAACAGGGTCATGCCCTTGAATATCTCGGTGTCTTCGCTGAAGTAATCGATGAAGCTGTTCTCCACCTTCAGGCGCATCAGCCCAACCACGCTGAACACTAGCAGCAGCGCAGAGATGATCAACACCTTGTTGCCCAGCCTGTCGGTGGCCCGGGCGAGTGCCGAAATCAGCGCCATCGTGGTCTTGTTGCTCAGTTTCTCCTCGTCGTTTTGCAGCAGCGACATGACGGCGGGGAAAACCAGGAACACCACCAGCAGCGCAGTAGTAACGCCGATCACCATGATCCAGCCGAAGGAGATGATGGGCGATATGCCGCTGCTGATCAGCGATGCGAAGGCCACGATCGTGGTGAGCGCGGTATATAGGCAGGGCCGCCACATCGACAGCACCGTATGGCGCAACAGCCTGTCGTGATCGGTGAAGTGCCGGGTGGCACGCAGTTGCCGGAAACGCACGGTCAGGTGCACTGTCAGCGAAATGGTGGTGATCAGCAGCAGCGACATGAAGTTGGATGAGACCACTGTGACACGCCAGTCCATCAAGCCCAGCACTCCGACGACGATGACACCAGCCACCGCACAGCAGCCCAGCGGCAAAAGTATCCAACGCACGCGGCGGAAGATCAGGCCCAGGGCGATCACGATAAAGGCGAACACGCCGATGCTGAAAGACGCCAGGTCGTTGCGTACAAAGGTGACCATGTCGTCGGCGATCATCGGCGCTCCGCCGAGATACACCGTGGCATTGTCCTGGTAGTGGGTGAGTATCTCGCGGATGCTGGCAATGTCCTCGTGGCGCTGTTCATCCGTGAGGTTGCTGTAGGCATCAAACTCGGCGCTGATCTGCGCCAGCGTCGCCGCCTCATCGGCGGTCAGACCTTCGCTGTTGCGCTTGCTGCGCAGGCTTTCCCGGCTGTCGATCAGTGCGTGATAACGCTCGTCGCGGGCGAAGCTGACCAGCATGGCGGCCGTCTGCCCATCCGGGCTGACGACGGCGTTGCTGAACACGGGGCTGTCCATCAATTCCTGGCGCGCGGCGGCCAGATCCAGTCCCGGAGTCAGCACGGTGTCATAATCTTCGGAGAGGCTCAGCAGCGCGGTATCACCAAAGATGGGCACATTGAGCAGGCTGTCGACCGACTCCACCCGTTCGAGGCCCAGCAATTCGTCACGCAGGGCGCCAAGTTGCGCGAAGGTGTCGGCACTGAAGAGCTCTGCGGTGGGGGTATAGGCGATGGTGACGGTGTCGTTGGTGCCGTAGCGATTGTTGATCTGGCGGGAATACTCCAGTTCCTGATCGCCTTCCATCAGCAACGAGTCGGCCGAGGCATCCAGTTTGAAATTCTGCGCGTACCAGCCAAGGACGACTGTCAGCACACCCAGCAACGCAAGAACGAGCCAAGGCCGGCCAAACACCATGGCGCTGTAAAACCGAGACAAAGGGGAACGTGAAAAGCCGGCTGACATGACAATCCTTGAAGAAAAATCGAACGAGGCCAACTATACCCGTTCAGCCGCGCTCTTGCACCCACGGCCCGGCGTCCAGGATTCACCAGTCAGATGGGTCAGGTTCACAAATAGTCACAAAGTACGGCTTGAAGTTGATTTGTATCAAGGACATGCTAGCGCCCGCAGACTTAAGCTGGCGTTAAGGCCATAGAGGCCAGACTGACACCAGTCAGGACCGGACAAAAAAGGTCGGGAATGAACGTCCCAAGGAGACGGTCCTTACCTCCACACAAAGAACTTACAAAAAAAATAGCTCACAGATCGACCTTGAGAGGAGTGTTGTAATGAACAAGCTTTCCGGAGTGTTGCTCGCCGCCACGCTGATGCTTTCATCAGTCGCCGTGCATGCAGACGAATTTCTCAAGTCCATCAAGGACTTCAGCCTGCTGGATCAACTGCACAACAATCACACGCTGGACGAGTACACGGATCGTGACTACATTGTCATGTACATCCACGGCTCGGGCTGCCCGATTGCGCGCCTCTCCGTGCCGGCCTACAAGGAAATTGCCGACAAGTACCGTGAGAAAAACATTACCTTCCTGATGCTCAACTCCTTCATTCAGGACGACCTCAAGCGCATCGAGATGGAAGCAGCAGAATTCAAGATCACCTTCCCGATCCTCAAAGACGAAGACCAGACCGTTGCCAAGTCGCTGGGCGTCGAGAGAACAGCTGAGGTGTTCATCATCGATCCGCGCACCAAGGAAGTGTTGTTCCGTGGCCCGATCAATGACTCCCTTGGCTACGAGACACAGCGTGCCAACGCCGAGAATCACTACCTGACCGGAGCCCTCGATACCATCCTGGCCGGCGGTCGTGTGGACATGGATGATATACCTGACTCCAAAGGCTGTCTGGTCGGTTACTTCCACCCCGCAGTGACTGGCCTGTAAGCGCAAGCCTGTCAATTCAGCTCGAATGAAAAAGGGGCGGTTGCCATCAGCAATCGCCCCTTTTTCATTGCCTCCTGGCTATAAATAGCCAGCCATCAATCTACAAACGCGCGCTCAATCACGTAGTGTTCCTTGATGCCGTGGCGTGATTCCTTGAACTCCCAGCCATCCAGCACCTTGCAGGTATCCTTGAGCATCGCCGTGCTGCCGCACATCATGAAGCGGTCATCTTCATGGTTGGGTGTGGGCAGGCCGATGTCGCTGAACAATTTGCCGTTGAGCATCAGGTCGGTGATGCGTCCGTTGTGGACGAAATCCTCACGGGTCACGGTGGGGTAATAAATCAGCTGACTCTTCACCTGCTCGCCGAAGAACTCATTCTGCGGCAACTCGTTGGTGATCATGTCGTGATAGGCCAGATCGATGATGCGACGTACGCCGTGTACCAGGATGACCTTCTCGAAACGCTCGTAAATGTCCGGATCACGAATGATGCTCATGAACGGCGCCAGCCCTGTGCCGGTCGCCAGCAGATAGAGGTGGCGGCCAGGCAGCAGATGGTCAGCCACCAGGGTGCCTGTCGGCTTGCTGCTGATCAGCAGTTCGTCGCCGATGCGGATATTCTGCAGACGGGAGGTCAGCGGGCCGTCCTGCACTTTGATGCTGAAGAACTCTAGCTCTTCCTCATAGTTGGCGCTGGCAATACTGTAAGCGCGCATCAGCGGGCGTCCCTCCACTTCCATCCCAACCATCACAAAATGGCCGTTCTCGAAACGCAGGGATTTGTCGCGAGTGGTGGTAAAGCTGAACAAGGTCTCGTTCCAGTGGTGAACGCTGGTGACGCTTTGTTTGGACACTGCTGCCATGCTGGATTCCTGTTGAAATCGGTGAATGAAGGTGGGATCAGGTGCACCGGTCCCGACTTGCGCGAATTCTAGGCCCTCTCTAAGCTATCTGTAAAACAGATAATCAACATATATCTAATCGGTTTATCAGATATATGAGAGACTGCCGAACGGGCAACGTGTCGTGCTGATCCAATCGGAGCGCGACGATACAGCGGCCGACACGCAATTTCAAGATCAGTCCCGAAAGAGGAACAGAGCATGCATTACACCTTGCGGCAGATTGAAGTCTTCCTCGCGACCGCGCATTACGAAAATGTCACCCAGGCGGCGAGCAGCCTCGCGATGTCGCAATCAGCCGCCAGCTCGGCGCTACAGGATCTGGAACAACGCTTCGACATCCAGCTCTTCGACCGTGCCGGCAAGCGCGTGCAGCTGAGCGAGCTGGGCAAGGCGCTGCGTCCCAGAGCGGAGGCGCTGCTGGCACAGGCGCGCGAGTTCGAGCACAGCCTGTCGCAGCGGACCGACGTGGCGGAGCTCAAAGTGGGCGCCACGCTGACCATCGGCAACTATCTGGCCGTACCGATCATGGCGGATTTCATGAGCCTGCACCCGGACGCCCGCGTCAGCCTGACGGTGGAGAACACCGCCGCCATCGCCAGCCGGGTTCGCAACTTCGAGCTGGACATCGGCTTGATCGAGGGCGAGCTGCAGGATCCAGTTTTGGAGGTGATCCCCTGGCGCGACGACGAACTGGCCTTGTTCTGTGCGCCCGGTCATCCGCTGGCCAGCCAACGCACGCTGACTGACGCGGATCTGCTGACAGCCCGGTGGGTGGTGCGCGAGGCGGGCTCAGGTACGCGGCAGGCCTTTGATCGCGCCATGCACGGCCTGCTGCCGGATCTCGATCTGCGGCTGAATCTTCAACACACCGAGGCGATCAAGCGAGCGGTAGAGGCAGGGCTCGGGATTGGTTGTCTCTCAGCCATCGCGCTGCGGGATGCCTTTGCGCGCGGCAGCCTGATCCGTCTGGAAGCGCCGCAGCGCGACTGGACCCGCAAGTTCTACTTCATCCTGCACCGTCAGAAGTACCGCAGCGCCGGCATCCAAAGCTGGCTGACGCTGTGCCAGGGGCAGGAGCGCTGAACTGCCCCTGTCTGTGCGGACCTGCCCGCGATCGAGCTTGATGACGACATTCTGAATTACGACAGCAAACCGCTATTGCGTCAGGAGCCTGGTGTCAAATGGCTTTCGGGGGATCGACGACAGCGCGTCAAACAACTGGCAGTAAATACAGATTGAAGCGGATGCCGCCGGTCGACCTGTAAGTTCAGACTTCATCGGGTCAGATGCCTCCGTGCGTTCACGTGGTGTAGAGAAAGCTGGCCCTGCCGACGATGAATGCAACACTGACACATCGCGGGCTACGCCTGCTCTCACAGTCAGAGCGAAAAGATCAATTGACGTCGAGGCTTACATTTCGGCGTGGCGGGGCTTGCGGCTTAATTTTCCGTGATGTTATATTATAACACTGTTACATTATAACAATACCGCTTCCAAAGGACCCCCACCCATGAACCCCCTCGTGAGTCAATGCTCCGCTCTGCACATAGCAATAACTGTATTCGTCGCCGCTCCGTCCGTGCAAGCTGCCGAAATCGAAGAGATCATTGTCTCTGACCAGCGCCGCGCCTATCGTGGCGATTTCAACAATCTTGAAACCCCGCAAGCCATACAGACCATCGACAGCCTGATCATGGACCAGGCCGGAGTGCGCGACCTTAGCGAAGCGCTCGACCTATCCGCATCCGTGGCGCGGCAGAACAATTTTGGCGGGCTCTGGAACAGCTTCGCCGTACGTGGCTTCGTGGGCGACGAGAACCTGCCCAGCAATTATCTGGTAAATGGCTTCAACGCAGGGCGCGGCTTTGGCGGCTCCCGCGACATCTCCAGCATTGAGGCAGTGGAAGTGCTCAAAGGGCCGACAGCAGCGCTGTTCGGTCGCGGAGAACCCGGTGGTGCGGTGAATCTGGCGACCAAGCGACCCACCGGACAGCAAGGGGGGCAGGTGCGCCTTTCAGGCGACGAATTTGACACCCGGCGCGGCGACGTAGACCTGCGTTCCGCAGCGCTCAGCAACGGGTTGGCTTTCAGGGTAGTCGGTTTCTACGAAGATGGAGGCAGTTTTCGGGAAACAGTCGACAGCAAACGCTATGGACTGACGCCATCCATTCAGTGGCAGATGACAGAATCGACTACCCTTTTTTATGAGCTGGAAAGCACGCGGCAGGCTCTGCCTTTCGATCGCGGGATCGTGGCCATTCGCGGCCAACTAGGCGCCATGCCCGTCAAGAATTTCCTGGGCGAGCCAGACGACGGTGACATGGAAGCAGAGGTGCTCGGGCACCAGTTGGAGCTGCGTCATGCCTTCAATGCCGACTGGGACCTGCTGCTGGGCACCAACCTGCGCGAGACGTCTCTGCAAGGCTTCTCCACAGAGCCGGAACTGGCTGGCAGCCGCCAGCGCCTGAACCAGGACGGTCGCACACTGACCCGCCAGCGTCGTGGCCGCGAGTACAACTCGGAGCACAGCGTAGTGCGTAGCGAGATCAGCGGACGATTTGAAACCGGACGCTTCACCCACCGCGTTCTGTTTGGCGCCGACACCGATCAGTTCGACAATGACCAGGTGTTCAAGCGCTACCGCGCGCCCAATCTCTCTGCCAATCCCAGTCTGCAGGCGTCCTACGTGCTGGACGTGCTGGCCCCGGTGTATGGCCGCTTCCCGCTGCCGGCAGTGTCGCCGTTGACAGACCGACTGGAAGTGCTGGAAGCCACTGGCATCTACTTTCAAGACCAGATATCCCTGACGGAGCGCCTGCAGATCCGCCTGGGCCTGCGCTACGACGATTTCGAGCAGAGCCTGCATAACCGCCTGAACAACACCCGCCAGAAGCAATCTGACTCACGCATCAGCCCTCAGATGGGCCTTGTATACGCCATCAACAATGGCATGTCCTTCTACTCGACCTATGGCGAAGGCTTCCGTGCCACCTCCGGGGCTGACTTCGCGGGCAACACCTTTGACCCGAATGAGAGCGTCTCGGCGGAGGCCGGCCTGAAGTTCGAACTCAATGAGGGCGCCTTGACGGGCAACGTGGCATTTTTCCGCCAGACACAGGACAACATCCTCAGTGCCGATCCCGTCAATGCCGGGTTCTCACTGGCCACCGGCGAGGCTCGCAGCAAAGGACTGGAGGTCGATCTGTCTGGCGCCATCGCCGACTACGATATTTACCTTTCCTATGCCTTCGTCGATGCCGAGACAGCCAATGCCACGCTGGACTTCAACTTCGCGCAGCGGATCGACAAGGGAGACCCGCTGCTCAATGTGCCCGAGCAGACGTTCACAGTGCAGGCCAGCCGCGATTTCACAGTGGCCGGTGCACCACTGACGGTGGGCGGCGGCGTGCTCTATGTCGACGAGCGCCTGGGCGAGACGGCGACTAATTTCACTCTGCCGGACTACACTCTGCTGCGCGCTTTCGTGAACTGGGAGCCCACCGCGCAGACCAGCATTCGTGCCGAGATCGACAACCTGCTGGACGAAACCTACTACACCAACTCCTTCTCGCAACTCTGGGTTCAACCGGGCACCCCGCAGCGCCTGCGTCTTTCTGCCGAGGTGCGCTTCTGATGAGGAGCGCAACGACACCCGCGCTGCTCGTACGCAACCTGCACGTGACCCGTGGAGGCAAGGACGTGTTGAACAACCTTGATTTTCAGCTGGCCGCCGGCGAGGTGTTCGCACTGCTGGGAGGCAACGGTGCCGGCAAGTCCACCACCCTGCTGACCTGCATCGGCCTGCTCGCACCCAGCCGGGGCGAGGTGCGGGTTCTGGGCCGGGCTCCCAGTGAGGAGCCCGAGGCTGTGCGTGCCTCGCTGGCCTATCTGTCCGAGACAGCCACTTTGTATGAACACCTCTCCGCCCGCGAGAATCTCCGTTACTTTCTGGACCTCGCGGGCAAGAATGCCGGCAACGAGGCGCTCGAGGCGGCGCTGGACACCGTGGGGCTGCAACCCGCCGCCCGTGACCAGCGCACTGCTCGCTTCTCCAAGGGCATGCGTCAGAAAGTGGCCATCGCCCTTGCCATACTGCGCGAGACGCCCGTGCTGCTGCTGGACGAACCCACCTCAGGCCTCGACCCGGTGGCTGTCGATGAGTTCAATCAGTTGCTGATCACACTTCGCAATCGCGGCGTGGCTGTGCTGATGGTGACCCACGACTTGTACGGCGCCTGTGAGGTGGCCACCAGTATCGGCCTGTTGCGGGACGGGCGTCTGGTCAGCAGTTTCGTTGCAGACACTGACGCCCAGGGGCGTCACAGACCACTGGATGTTGAAATGGTGCGCCACGCTTTCAGCGCAAGGACGAGCGCATGAGTCAGGCCATGAAAATTGCCGCTGGTGAGTGGACCCATCTGCTGCGCACGCGGCTTGCAGTGCTCACGCTCGGTCTGCTGTTTGCACTGGTGGCGATTGCTGCCATCAACTCCAGTGCCCAACTGCGGGCAGAAGCGGCTGAGCGTCTGCAGTATCAGCAACAGGCCGATGAGGCCTACCGCGCACAGCCCGACCGCCATCCCCACCGCATGGTGCACTATGGCCACTATGTCTTCCGCACGCCCGCACCGCTGGCGGTGATCGATCCGGGCGTGGATGCCTTTACAGGCCGCTCCATTTTCCTGGAGGGGCATCGCCGCAACACGGCGGCGTTTTCAGAAGCGCGGGAGACGTCTGTGCTGACACGCTTCGGCAGTGTGTCGCCCGCCTTCACCCTGCAGGTGCTGGTACCTCTGCTGATGATTCTGATCGGTTTCTCAAGTGTCGCCCGCGAACGGGAGCGTGGCATTCTGCTGCAGCTGCTGGCGCAGGGCACACGTGGCGCGGCACTGGTGCAGGGCAAGGCCATTGCACTGGCCGGCGTGGCTGCTCTGGCCTTGCTGCCCCTGTTTCTGAGCGCCCTGTGGCTGGGCCCGCAGACGCCCACCGAGGCCCTGCCTTTGCTGGCGCTGCTGGCAGGTCACACGGTGTACCTCGCGTTCTGGGTGGTGCTGATTGTGGCGGTCTCGGCGCTGGCGGGCCGAGCACGCACTGCGTTGATCGTGTTGATCGGCATCTGGGCCATGCTGACTGTCCTGGTGCCTCGTCTGGCAACGGATGTCGCAGCGACAACCCTGCCAGCCCCCAACCAGGCGGAAGTGGACATTCGCCTGCAGGAAGAGCTGCGCAGTGTCGGCGACAGTCACAATATCAATGACCCCGGTTTTCAGAGCTTCCAGCAGCAGGTGCTGGCGCAGTACGGCGTTGCCAGCATTGACGAACTGCCGGTCAATTATCGCGGGCTGGTGTCACTGCAAGGCGAGGCCGAAAGCAGTGCCGTGATGGACCGCCTCACCGCCGAGCAGCACAGCCTGCAGCGCGACCAGGCCGGTATCGTGAAGCTGTTCGCGCTGCTCTCTCCCTACATTGCTGTACGTCATCTGTCGATGACCAGTGCCGGCACCGATCTGCGCAACCACCAGCAGTTTCTCGATGCGGCTGAGGCCCATCGCTTCGCGCTGATTCAGGGGCTCAACACGCTGCACGCAGAAGAACTCGACTATGTCGATGACAGTGCCCGCAGCCGCGACGCCGAGGCTGAGCAACGCACCCGTGTAAGCAGTGAGTTCTGGACCACTTTGCAACAGTTCGACTTTGCCGGCACAGGTGCGGCCGAGCGCGTGCGCAGTGCACTGCCACTGCTGCTGGCCCTGTTCGCCTGGCTGAGCGCAAGTGCTCTGCTGCTGCGCGCGGGCGCACGCAAGGTGCAGGCGCTATGAACCTGCTGCATTGCCTTGGCCGCGAAGCGGGATTGTTCATTCGCACTCGCTCATCAGTCGCGGCACTGGCCCTGCTGTGCGTGCTTGCCAGCATCGCCATCGGCCTTGGCCATGCCGAAGTGCAACGCCAGGAGGCCAGCATCGAGCGTGTCCGCGCGCTGGATGTCACCGAGCGCGAGTCCGCACTGGCTGGCGCACCGGATTTCGGCGATGCTGCCTACGCGGCCTATCACCTGACCTGGAATCCGCCCTCCGAAATGGCCTTCACGGCGATGGGCCAGCGCGACATCGCACCCTGGATGCTGCGGGTCCGGGCTCTGGCACTCGAAGGGCAGATTCACGAGACGGACAGTTTCAACCCTGAACTGTCTCTCACAGGCCGGTTTGATTATGCCTTCGTGATGGCCTTCCTGCTGCCACTGTTCGCCATAGTAGTGATGTACGACATGGTCTCTGCTGAGCGCGAAGCGGGCCGCATTCCTTTGCTGGTGGCCAGCGCAGGCAACGTGCGCAGGTTGTGGTGGCAGCGGACGGCAGTACGGGTGCTTGGCCTCCTGCTGGCCTGCCTTGTGCCAATGTGGCTCGGCGGCCTGATCATCGGTACCAGTGCCGGCGCGCTGCTGACAGCCAGTGCCATCGTGCTGGTGACAGTGCTGGTCTGGACAGCGGTGATCCTGGTCTTCAGCTTCCGGCCGTGGTCGTCTGCCGTCATTGCAACGTCACTGACCGGCGTCTGGCTGACCGTGGCCTTGATCCTGCCGTTGGGGGGCAAAGTGTTGATTGACTACTTGGAGCCGGGCATCGACGGCGCGCAGATTGCGCTGCTGCAGCGTGAAACGGTGAATGGCGCATGGGATCTGCCGAAGGAAGCCACCATGAAACCGTTCTTCGTGACGCATCCGGAGTGGGCGGACACCCGCCCGGTCACCGAGCCCTTCCACTGGAAGTGGTACTACGCCTTTCAACAGCGGGGCGACGAGGTGGCAGCTGAGCTGTCGGGCGCCTACCGCGCGGCCATCACCCGGCGCGACGAGCTGACCGGCTGGGTGGCGCTGCTGTCGCCTCCGGTGGCTGTGCAGCGGGCGCTGCAGCGCCTGGCGGGTACCGATGTCCAGGCGAGTCTTGCCTACGAGCAGCGCATCCGGATCTTCCACGAACAGCTGCGACGTTTCTACTACCCATTCCTGTTTAACGAAGAACCTTACGGACTGGAGAGCCTGAAGGACCTGCCACGGTTCGAGTAGGTTATTAGCAGTGCGGACTCTGACCGCGATGACGTGGGCACAAACTTGCAAAGCGGCGTGGTGCTACGGGCAGCGGCGACCGTCTTGAGCCATGGCAGAAAAATGCTCCTGCATTTTCTGCACTTCCGCCATCCATGGCGGTCGGATGGCGAAAGCGAGCCCCCATGGATGGGTTCACGGCGTGTCGCTGCTGACCGTAGCGCCACGCCGCTCTAACCACTGAATATGCAAATCGCGTGCAGGCACGCTCCCACAGTCAGAGCAGAGTTTGTGCATCAGGCAGGGCACAGTCTGTGCAATGACACATAGAATTTACACAGTCAGGGGGCAGACTCGGCGCGCTGCAGCAGGTCCAGCAGCTGCGGGTAGAGGGTTGGGTTGGCCACCAAGATGTGTTCGTTGTGGAAGACTTCGCTGACACCGGCCGGCACCGGCTTGAAGTGCCCGTAGCGGGCACCGGCCTCCTTGGCGATCAACTGCGCGGCCGCGAAGTCCCAGACGCTCAGGCTTTCGTAATAACCATCCAGACGCCCCATCGCTACCCAGCAGATATCCAGCGCAGCGGAACCCAGTCGCCGGATGTCGCCGCACTCCTCCAGCACCAACGCCAGGCGCTTCACGATCGGGGCCAGAATCTCCCGACTCTTGATGTACGGGAAACCCGTGGCGACCAGCGCACGCCGCAGCGAATCCTTCTGCGCTACCTGAATGCGCCGCTCGTTCAGCCAGGCGCCCTGGCCGCGCGTCGCGTGGAACATCTCGTCGACGAAGGGGTTGAACACCACGCCGCACTCGATGCGGCCATTCTCTGCATAGGCGATGGAGACTGCACTCTGGTCATGGTCGTGCGCGAAATTCACTGTGCCGTCGATGGGGTCGATGATCCACAGGGGAGCGTCGTAACCGGCCACCAGCAGCTCCGGGGCCGACTCTTCCGCAAGGATGCGATGCTCCGGAAAACGCGCACGGATCGCGTCGCAGATGAACTGATCGGCCTTGATATCGGCATTGGTCACCAGTTC
>CAIRBI010000100.1 GCA_903876785.1 uncultured Gammaproteobacteria bacterium | reverse complement strand
GCCCTCCCGTTCAGCGGCATAAAAGACCCGCACCGAGTGAGCAAAGAGACCGCGGCTCTTTGCGATGCGAGGGCATCCTGGAGGGATGCGGGTCAGCCGCAGAACGGGAGGGCGGATGGCCGGGGCCGGCACTGGAGGCTCTGAGTTCGCGGGCAAGGCCCGCTCCCACACTCCAGCGCCTCAGCGGCGGTAGGTGATCTCGCCACCGACGATGGTCATCACATTCTCGGCGGTCAGAATATCGGCTACCGGGACCGTCATGAAGTCACGGTTGAAAATAGTGAAATCAGCGTACTTGCCCACTTCCACCGAGCCGCGAATGGCCTCCTGAAAGGCCCCATGGGCCGGCCAGATCGTGAACATCCTGAGCGCCGTCTCGCGGGACACTGCCAGTTCCGGGTGCCAGCCTTCGCCATCGGTGCCATCCAGTCGCTTGCGGGCCACCGCCGCATAGAACTCGATGCGCGGATCGCCCACTTCCACCGGGGCATCCGAGCCGCCCAGAATCATCAAACCGCGATCCACCAGTTGTTGCCATGGGTAGGCATAGCCCAGACGGTCCGGGCCGAGGCGGTCGGGGGCGAAATTCAGGTCGCCGATGCCGTGGCTGGGCTGCATGGAGGGCAGCACGCCCAGGTCCACGAAACGCTGCTGATCGCTGGGAGGACTGATCTGGGCGTGTTCCATGCGCCAGCGCAGGTCTTCACTGGCCCACTCGCTGCGGGGCACGGCATCGCGGGCCTCGGCATACCAGTCCAGCAGCGTGCGCACCGCGCGGTCACCGATCACATGGGTCTCGATCTGAATGCCCTGGCGCAGCGCCGCGTGCAGCACGGGCACTAGATCCTCCTTGGTGGTGCGGTTCATGAAGCCGTTGTGATCCGCATCGGAGTAGTTGTCGATCAGCGCCGCGCCACGTGAACCCAGGGTGCCGTCGATGAACACCTTGATGCCGCGCACGTCGAACAGGTCGTCGTCTGTCTTTTCCCGGCCACGGGAGAGCATCTCGGCCGCCTCTTCCACGGGGATGGCGGCATATACACGGTGGGCCATCTGCCCTTCGGCATGCAGCTGTTTCATCAGGTCCACCAGGCGATAGGACATGCCGGCGTCCTGGGTCTGCGTCCAGCCCACGGCGGCATTGCTCTGCAGGCCGCGCAGCAGGTTGTCCTTCAGGTACTCGTCGGTCTCCGGAGGCAGGATCGCGGTGAACACATTCATCGCATTCGCCAGCACATAGCCGGTGAGATTGCCGTCGATATCACGCTCGAAGCGGCCACCTTCCGGGTCTGGCGTGTCGCCGTTGACGCCGGCCAGCTCCATCGCCTTAGAGTTCACCAGTGCCGACACCCCATCAGCGCGGGGCATGTACAGCGGCTTGCTGGCAGTGAAGCGATCCACGTCGCCCTTGTTGAGGAAGCGCTGTTCGTCGGTCCACTCGCGCTCGATCCAGCCGCGCCCTTGAATCCAGTTGCCTTCGGGAATTGTGGCAGCCCACTCTTCAATGCGGGCGACGGTCTGCTGCAGCGTGGGAATGCCGAACAGGCTCAGCGTCTTGGTGCGGCGGCCGACGCCCTCCAGGTGCTGATGGCTGTCGGTGAAACCGGCGTAGACATAATTGCCGGCCATGTCGAGGATCTCGGCGCTGCCGCACATGTAGCGTTGTGCGTCGGCATTGCTGCCCACGAACACGATGCGACCGTCCAGCACGGCTGCAGCTTCGGCTGTCCACTGCGCCTCGTTGGAGGTATAGACCGTCGTGTTGTGGAGCACCATGTCGGCAGCCTCGCAGCCTGACGCGGCAGTGGCAACAGGCGCCGATGAAGTGGCAGATGGCGGCGTGGTAGACGAAGGCGTGGAGTTGTCGCTGCAGGCAGAGGCCAGCAGGCTGAGGGCGAAGGCGACAACAAACGAGGGGCGTGCTGCAATCATGGCAAAAGGTTCCGGTTCATGGGGTTGGGAATCAATGCCGGGCAGTATACCTGCGTTTTTCTCAGCGGCCGACATTACGGCTGCAGACACTGCTGCAAAGCGCCGTTCGAGCTTGCAGCTCCACACGATTGTTTTTTCCGCGCCCCGTCTCTTTTGCCAAGCCCTTGTGGTAATTTAAGCGCCCGCTGCCACCCGCAATACTTGCTTCCCGCTCAAGGAATTCATCAGCATGAAAATCGGCGTACTGTCCAGAAACGGCAAGCTTTACTCCACCCGTAGACTCGTGGAAGCAGCCAGAGCACGAGGCCACGAAGTGCGTGTAATCGATGTCCTGAAGTGCTACATGAACATCACCGCCAACAACCCTGTGGTGTTTTACAAGGGTCCAAGCTCTCCGAAACCCGAGGCCCTGGAATTTGATGCCGTCATCCCGCGCATCGGCGCCAGCGTGACCGGCTATGGGTGTGCGGTACTGCGCCAGTTTGAAGTGTGCGGCATCTACTCCGTCAACGAATCCATTGCCATCACCCGCTCGCGCGACAAACTGCGCGCGCACCAGTTGCTGGC
>CAIRBI010000099.1 GCA_903876785.1 uncultured Gammaproteobacteria bacterium | reverse complement strand
GTTGCTTGTAGCTACTCATTTCACATATCTCTTGCCGGAGAAAAAGGAAGCGAGCCTACAGGCGGCTGGCCTCTTTTTCTAGCTCAGTAGAGTTATGCACTTCAGAGTTGAATCCGCCCCGCGTGGGATTTCTTCGTCCGCAGTTTATGCGTGTGCAGTTTCTTGGCCTGCAGCCAGTCCTCTGCTCTTGCGAGGGTTGCTGCATTGGGTCAAACTGCTGCGCATAAGTGCGGGAAAAATGCTTGACGAATGAACAGTGAGTCTGGACACGGTGCGTCTGCAGCGATTATCGACGCGAGGAGAGAGTACTTGAGTGAAAATAATGTAAAAAGTTTGCTTGTTCAGTTGCAGCAGGCGCTGGCGGAAGGCGGTGCTGTGGATGACGAAACTTTGGCGATGGCTAAAAAGCTGGACAAGGAGATCAGTGCCTTAATTGCCTCGGCAGAAGATGTCAACAGCCCGGCGCTGGACGACGCGATTGCTCTGGAAGCAAGATTTGCGGTAAATCATCCGGTAGCGGAGCGCTTGATCCGGGAGCTGATTGATAGTCTGGGTCGCATCGGCATCTGATCAACACATATGCAGTTGCTTACTGATTCGGATGGAACGTTAGCGATTCATGTTCGTCGACCTGAATTGCCAGGTTGCGAGCGCGCTCAGCTTCGACATAAGCCTCCGCGTCTGCCGGGCTGCAGATTTTTTGGTTGACCGCTGCTGCCGCCAACGCGTCAAGTGCCATGTCGGCTGGCAATTGTCCCTGCTTGATGGCGGCCCGTATTGAATCTCTTGCTGCTTTTGTAGCGACAATCCTGCTGAATGCATTCTCGATTATGTAAGCCGAGTCGGCATTACTGGTGCCGATGTAGGTGAAACGGGTCAGGCGCTCGCGAAGTTCGGTGTCAGCCCACATCGTCTGCACGATTTCATGATCCAGCCTGTCTGCCGGTTTACGGTAAGCGTCTCCCCAGGGAAATACCACGCGCTTGAGCAGAACCGCAATGGCTCGATTTGGCAGGTTGTTGAAGAAGTCATTGAATGCACGCTGGCATTCGTGGAGGGCGAGTTCCACATTCCAGCGCACGTAAGGCAGGTCCGCCGTGGCGCGGCCATTGCCTTCGTAGTAACGAAGTACCGCAGAGGCCAGATAGAGCTGGCTGAGGACATCGCCGAGCCGTGCCGAGAGCCGTTCCTTGCGTTTCAACTCGCCGCCGAACAGGAGCATCGATATATCGGATACCAGCGCCAGCGCGGAACTCATGCGCGTGAGTTGTTGATAAAAGCCCTTGCTTGCATCCTGCGTCGGGCTGGCAGCGATTCTGCCAGCACTCAGGCCCAGTGTCAGTGTGCGGACGAAGTTGCTGATGCCGTAACCGATGTGGCGAAAGATCAGGCTGTCGAAATCGCGCAGCCCAGCACTCTCGTCCGGATCTTTCGCCGCCAGCATTTCGCGGGCGATGAAAGGGTGGCAGCGCACAGCTCCCTGCCCGAAAATCATCAGATTGCGAGTGAGGATGTTGGCACCTTCCACAGTGATGCCAATCGGCATGCTCATGTAGGCATGGGCGAGATAGTTCGAAGGGCCAAGAATCAACCCACGCCCTGCGTGGATATCCATGGCGTCTTCTATGACGGAGCGCGATTTTTCGGTCATGTGATATTTGGCTATCGCCGACACGACAGCAGGTTTGATATGCGCATCTACCGCGCCTGCGGTGATGATTCTGGCGGCCTCAAGCTGATAGGTGTGTCCCGCGATTCTAGCCAGCGCCTCCTCGACCCCCTCGAAATTGCCGATTGCCAGATTGAATTGCGTGCGGATTTTGACGTAGGCCCCAGTCATCCTATAGCAGAGCTTGCCAGTGGCTGTGGCCAGGGCGGGGAGAGAGATCGCCCGTCCTTCCGACAGACATTCGACCAGCATGCGCCAGCCTTGCCCGGCTCGCTCTACGCCGCCGATGATCCATTCCAGCGGTATGAAGACATTCTCGCCACGGGTGGGGCCATTCATGAACGTCATGCCCATGGGGAAGTGTCGATGTCCAATCTCTACACCAGGGTGTGAAGTGGGAATGAGTGCGACCGTGATGCCACGATCGGAGACAGCACTGAGCAGGTGCTCAGGATCCTGCATTTTGAACGCAAGCCCCAGCACAGTCGCCACTGGTGCCAGCGTGATGTAGCGCTTGTTCCAAGTCAGCGAGAGCCCAATACACTGCCTGCCCTGATATTCGCCCATGCAGACAATGCCGGTATCGGTCATGGCGCCGGCATCACTGCCAGCTTCCGGGCCGGTCAACGCGAAACAGGGGATTTCCTCACCACAGGCGAGTCGCGGCAGATAGTGCTGGCGCTGTTCTTCGGTGCCATATTTCATCAGCAACTCGGCAGGCCCGAGTGAATTGGGGACCATGGCGGTAACGGCCGCGCTGCAACTGCGCGTGGCAATCTTGGTGACGACGGTGGAATGAGCCAGCGCGGAGAACCCCAGGCCGCCGTATTCCTCGGGGATGATCATGCCGAAGAACTTCTCTTTTTTCAGGAATTCCCAGGCAGCGGTCGGCAGATCTTTGTCCTTGTGCACGATGTCCCAGTCGCTGATCATTGCGCAAAATTCTTCGGTCTGTTGCGCGAGAAATTGCTCTTCTTCCTTGCTGAGAGTCGGATACGGAATATCCAGCCACTTCTTCCAGTCTGGTGCTCCTCTGAACAGGTCGGCTTCCCACCAGGTGTCGCCGGCTTCGAGTGCCTCTTGCTCCGTTGCGCTCATGGGGGGCAGGACGCGCTTGAAGAACTGATAAACCGGACGCGTCAGCTTGTCGCGGCGCAGATTGTCCTCGAAGTAGAAGAGCGCAACGACGAGCAATACGAGCCAGGGCAACCAGGCAAAGCCTCCATACCAGGTCAGTGCGAGCAGCGCGATGGCGACTCCGGCCAGGATGTTTCCCATGTGCGCGCGACGATAGGCGAGCACCCAGATCACCGCGAGAACAATCAGTGACTGCATGAAAGTCGACATACCGGGTACTCCATTAGAATCGACGTGGCGATTGAGTGGGACTGGGTTTTATGTTGCGGAGATCGTTAGCGAAGAAATTGATGCC
>CAIRBI010000098.1 GCA_903876785.1 uncultured Gammaproteobacteria bacterium | reverse complement strand
TTCTGTGCGGCAACCATCGCTTCCACAGCTTTCATGAAGACGGCACCGTCTTCGGGTGTCATCCTGCCACGCAGCACCAGCATGCCGTCGTCGTCGAAGTAGCAGGTGAGTTCACGCGCATCGTATTGACTCTCGGCGCGTCGGTTATCCGTCAAGCTTTCGGTACGTCGATATTTTCGAACCAGTTGTTCAACATTCTGCGCGGTGCCATGCAGTGCCACCTGCAACAGCATTTGTTCATTTTCCGGTGTCGCAGAACGGGTCATGGCGCGCACTTTGGAATAGCTGATCGTGCCGGAGCGGAAAGCCTCGTCGATGGCGGGCAGCGTCGACAAACTCTTCGCCACTCGCACTTTTTCACGCGCGGCACCGAGATCAATGCCGCAGTGATAATTGAGCCAGTGCGCTGGCGATTTGATGCCGTGGCCCTCCCATGCGTCACGCTCGATGAGCGCAGCGAGCAGTGTCAGGAAGCGATGTTGAGCGACGTTGATGTGTCCGGCGAGACGCGTAATTTCGTCGCTGAGCGCGGCATTGTCTGCAGGGATGAGAGCGAGAGAAGAGAGCTGAGACATGAGACGATTCCTCCTTGGAAAAGCCACAAATGGTCGATCAGAAAGTACTGTTTATATATACAAAGTATAGCTCTATCACTATGATTTTGCTTCAAAATATACATATAAAGTTTCATGAGTAAATGCTGATCCAGCGTCACAGCCGGCGCTTTTTATCGCGACGGAGATGCTTGTGAAAATGACACGCGGTTTTAACACCCATTGAAAAATAGGGGCGGCGCCCTATTCAAGGCCCCAGTGCTCCATATGGAATCTGCACCACTCCATCTTTGCGCACAAAACCAGGCCCTGTGCCCGTAAGGACAGCCAGTGCTGCGGGTGTCCCCATCCGCGTGGTGTCGATTCGCGCAGCGAATTTCAGCAGTGATTCCGCCGCTGCATCCACCACTCCAGGCGATGCCCCCAGTTTGATTTCAATCGCGCACCATGCACCGTCGGCGCCTATCACGATGGCGTCCACTTCCAATCCCGTCTCGTCTCGATAATGCTGCACTTCTGAAAGCTGGTGATGAGTGAACACGCGCAGATCCCGTAGCACCATCGACTCAAATAACAGACCAAAGAAATTGAGATCCCGCAGCAGCGACTCCGGTGTCGCCCCCAGAGCTGCCGTAGCCAGTGCGGGGTCAACAAGGTGTACCACCGGTGTTGAGCGCAGCCGGGTAGATGAGCGCAGATGAGGAGCGAATGCGGGCTGATATTCCAGAATCCACAGCCGTTCGAGCACAGCCAGGTACTCTGATACGGTTTCCACTCGCGCAATGCGCACGCCGGAAAAACGCGCTGCGACGTCGGCGAGAAGAGTGGTTGGCCGCACTGCTGTGCCGACGTGTCTGGCCAGTGCCGTCAGTACTGCTGCCACTCGCAGCGGATCACGCGCCACACCATCCACTTCACGAATATCAGTACGGGAAATTTCGCCAACGTAATCACGCAGCGCGCTCATGGCCTGCGCTGTAGTGAGCGAGGCATGTCCGGGGAAGCCGCCCCGGCAAACAAGTTCAGCCAGATCCGGAACGGTCAGGCCGGGATCGCGCACCGCAGATGTCTCGCCTCGCAACAGTGCAGCAAGCGACACTTGATGCTGACCGATGGAGCGTTCGAAGCCGGTGAGTGTCCGAATTCTCATTCTCGAAAATCGGCCAGCACCCGAATGACGAGTGAGGTCATCGGCGGGTCGCGCCGAACCGGTGAGGATGAAGTGACCAGGAGAACTCCCTTCGTCAACCGTTTGCCGCACGTGGTTCCAAAGCTCGGGAGCCAGTTGCCATTCATCCAGCAGCACGGGAGGTGTCTGCTTCAGCAGGATATCCGGTGCCACTGCTGCCAGTGTTCTGGCGTTTGGGTCAGTGTCGAAACGGTGGACCGTTTTTGCGCATTGTAGTGCCGTGGCAGTCTTGCCGGTGGCCTTGGCCCCCTCAATGACGACGGCCCCAGAATAAGCAAGCCTTCTCTGCAGTTCCTGGTCTGCCAACCGTTTGATATAGCGCATGAAAACATATCCAGCCGGGAGTTTGCGGACATACTAACCGGTACTATGCGGCATTTTCAACCGGTGTTTTGCGGATTCCCTGGGGTGAATGGCGTGGTTTGGTAGCGGGGCTTGGAGAAACGCATCCAGGCGGTCCGGTCAGCGCCGCAGAGAGCCCGCAGAGGTCATGACGGTGGAGGGGGTACCGGACGCGAAGGCTGGCAGTTCGTGCAGGTACATCGAGTGGGGAAACAGGCCTACGTGCACCGCCAGCCAGAGTATGGAAAAGCTCCGAACCGGCCACTTCAGGCCTTCCCATCCCCAATAGAGCAGGACGCCTGCTATAACCATCAATTGATCGGTGATGAGCCTGTTCCCCCAAAACTCCACACCTTGGAACCAATAGGTGACGGAGTCGGAAGAGGCGCCGGCTTCCAGGTAGTGCTCGATCGTCTCCCACATAAAACTGATTGTGAGCACGATAAAAATCTCGAATCTTTTCCGCAACTGCCTGCTCAACGCTTCGGCGGGCGCAAGCGCATGAGAAATCATGCCAGCGAGGGAGCCTATGCCTATCCCCATCGCCAGATGCTCAATAGACCAGACATCAAACCAGGCTTCAGTTTTCCAGCCCCAAATTTCGGTTCCGTTTGGCACCTTGCTTTCTCCATCCGCATGAATCTTACGAATTACTGTTCGCTTGATCCACACACCGGCTATCTGCACAGGATCGCGACGGATCGTATCAATTGCTCTCTTCACGATCAATGGAGAGATATCAACGCGGTTGCTCCAATCAGGCCATTCGCGGTTTCTCGCGAATGGCCGCCATGCCGCACTTGGTGGCTCCTGCGCCATGAACTATTATCGGTGCAATACCAACCGACTGGAGGCCGCACGCCGTGATCAACAAGGAAAACAACCATTACCGCTGGCGTTTCTTCCGTTCCGGAGGCTTCGATCAAGTCACCCTCGACAACGCTGACGATCTACGCAACCTCAACCGCCTCGACCCCAAACTGTGGACGGTGCTCAATTGCCCGACCACAGGGCTTGAGTTTGATGCGCGCACAGCTGCGCTGCTCGACAAAGACGCGGATGGCCAGATCAGAGTGCCCGAGATTCTGGATGCGGTGCAGTGGAGTTGCGAGCGGCTGGTCGACCCGGACATTCTGTTCCGTGATGAAGGGCTGCCAGTGGCGGCGATTGCGGATCACGACGCCGAGGGTGCAGGCATCAAGGAAGCCGCACTGCGGGTGCTGCTGTATATGGGCAAGCCCGCCGATGCCGCACTGGTGGTGGCCGATCTCTCCGACCTGACGCGCCTGTTCTCTCCCGATCACTTCAATGGCGATGGCGTCGTGGCGCCGGAGCTGAGCACCGACGAGTCTGTGCGCCAGTTGATTGCCGAGATAATCGACACCCAAGGCGGCGTCGCGGATCGCAGCGGCATGGCAGGAGCAAGTGCCGAGACGCTGGCTGCATTCTTCGCGCAGGCGCAGAGCGTCCTCGCCTGGCACGCCGAAGGCGCAGCAGACAACAAACTACTGTCCCCACTCGGAAGCAATACCGCCGTAGCGGCGCTGGCATTCGAGAATGTGCGCGCCAAAGTGGACGACTATTTCATGCGCTGCCAGTTGGCAGCATTCGACACGCGCGCCAGTGAAGCGCTCAATCCCGCACCGCTGGTCTATGGTGCGCTCGGCAATCGCACGATTGCGATCGGCGACGCCGACGTCGCGGCACTGCCGCTGGCCGCCATCGTGGCGAGCAAGCCACTGCCACTGAGAGAGGGCATCAATCCCGCGTGGGCGGGTGCCATTCAAGAACTGCGTGCGGCGGTGATCGAGCCGCTGCTGGGCGCACGTGACACACTTTCCGTTGACGACTGGATGAGCGTCTCCCAGCAACTGGCCGCCTGGCGTGCCTGGCAGGCTGCCACGCCCGACACGGCGGTGCACAAGCTCGGCATCGAGCGTCTGCAGGCGGTAGTCGCTGGCGATGGTGTCGCACAGGTGACGGCACTGATCACCGAGGATCTTGCAGCGAAGGTATTTGCGTCGACTATCGACGCCGTCGAGAAGCTGGTGCGCTATCAGCGCGATCTGGTCACGCTGCTGCACAACTTCGTCTCTCTCAGCGATTTCTACCGGGGCAAGAACAAAGCGATCTTCCAGGCGGGCACGCTGTATCTGGATCAACGCAGCTGCGAGCTGGTGATGCGCGTCAACGACATGGGGCGTCATGCCACCATGGCACCGTTCAGCGGCTGCTATCTCGTGTATTGCAACTGCGAGCGCAAGGGCGAGGCGCCGATGACAATCGTCGCAGCACTGACCGGCGGGCATGTCGATGAGCTGATGGTGCCCGGCCGCAACGGCATTTTTTACGACCGCAAGGGCAGAGACTGGCGCGCCACCATCACCAAGGTGGTGGAACAACCCGTTAGCCTGCGGCAAGCCTTCTGGGCGCCGTACAACCGGGTGGCTGCGTTCATCGAGAGCCAGCTGCACAAGTTCGCCGCATCCCGGGACAAGGACATTGAAACCAAAACCACCACGGGCGTCGGTGCCGTGGCCGCCGCACCAGCGGCGACGCCCGCAACACCCGCCTTCGATATCGCCAAGTTTGCCGGTATCTTCGCTGCCATGGGCCTTGCCGTGGGCGCCATTGGCACGACCCTGGCGGCTGTGGTGTCGGGACTCTTCGCGCTGAGCTTGTGGCAGATTCCGCTGGTGCTGATCGGCGTGCTGGTGGTGATCTCCGGGCCATCGATGATGATGGCCTTCCTGACCCTGCGCCGACGCAACCTCGGCCCGCTGCTGGACGCCAACGGCTGGGCAGTGAACACCCGCGCGCGCATCAACGTGCCGTTCGGCGCCTCGCTCACCGGACTGGCGACACTGCCACCGGGCTCCACGCGCTCGCTGGTCGATCCGTTCGCGGACAAGAAACGTCCGTGGAAAGCCTGGGTGTTCGTTGGTGTTGTGGTCGTGGCGGTTGGGGTGCTGTGGTATCGAGGGATGTTTGCGGGGTTGTTGGGGTAGGCGGGAATCGAATGACACTTGCGCATTTCTAAAGCTTCTAATATATTCATTATTGTTATTTATGAATAGTTGGAGTGAGCTATGGCAACAACCAGTTTGAGTCTTGGAGAGCACTGGGAGGTGTTTATCAAGAATGAGATTGTGAGCGGGCGTTATGGATCGGCCAGCGAGGTTGTCCGAGACGCGCTTCGCGGCATGGAGGAGCGCAAGAGTAAGTTGGAAGCGTTGAGAGCATACCTTGCTCTGGGAGCAGAGCAGGCAAGGAAGGGGGAGTTTGTGGAAGATTTTTCCATGGATATGTTGATCAAGGAATTGGATACCGACGCTGATGCAGAAATATCGAATAACTCCGAGGGTTCGAGATGAATTACTGAGCATTGGCCGTTACACGAAGCATGTGTGGGGTAGTGCTCAACGAAACCAGTATTTGAAAAATCTTGAAAATCGCTTCGTATGGTTGGCCGAGTCGCCGTACAGAGGACGATCAAGGCCTGAGATTGGCGAGGGTTACTACAGTTTTCCGCAAGGTCAGCATGTGGTGTTCTATAAGATCCATGAGGAATTTATAGAAATTATCGGCGTCCCTCACAAGCAAATGGATGACCTCTGATAGCAATCGGAAGGAGCAATCTGATGGACCACCAGATGATGAACCTGTTTGCGGTGCCCCTGTACCGCTCAGCGCTCAAGCGCGGTTTCACCGAGGAGGAAGTCCGTTTCTTTCAGAGTGAGCTGCGAGATCCCGTTTTGTCGATTGCAAACTCCTCGTCCAAGAACAAGAATATTCTCGGCGCAGAGATCATGCAGGACATTCGCGCAGTGCTGCAGGAGAACCTCGATAATTTCTTCAAGATTGTGTTCAACACCTCCAACGATGTGCAGCTGAAGATCACGCAGTCGTGGTTGACCTCTTCGGTCAAGGGGCAGTCGCATCACGCGCACACACATCCCAACAGCATCGTCAGCGGGGTGTTGTACATCAATCTGGCGCCGCACGACGGCATCAATTTTTATCGGAATGAAGACAATCAGTGGTACGAATTGCTGCGCAAGGAAGATTCGTACTACAACGCCTATCGCTATTTCGTGCAGACTTCAGTCGGCGACATCGTGTTGTTTCCCTCCAATGTGAAGCACGGGGTTCCGCAGGTAGCGCAGAACATTGAGCGGGTGAGTTTGTCTTTCAACAGTTTCTTTGCGGGGGAGCTGGGGCGGGAGGAGTTCTCGAATAAATTGCGGATCAGTCTGGAATAGCCGCACATTCTGCCGCTCAGCCTTTGAAGCCTTTGCCCACGACGTAAACTTCCCGCGAGCGTGCACGCGAGGCATCGGGCTTGCGCACGACGACCTTGTCGAAGCTGGTGCGCAGATCCTTGAGAAAATCATCGTAGCCTTCACCGTGGAAGACTTTGGTCAGGAAATTTCCGTTCGGTTTGAGCACCTGTCGGGCCATGTCCAGCGCGAGTTCGACGAGATACATTGACGCAGCCTGATCGGCCGCATCGACGCCGCTGATGTTGGGCGCCATGTCTGACACCACCAGATCGGCCTTTGTGCCGCCCAGCGCTGCCATGATCTGATTGAATACCTCTTCCTCGGTGAAGTCGCCGAGAATGAATTCCACGTCCGCTATCGCGTCCATGGGCAGGATGTCGGAGGCGATCACCTTGCCCTTGCTGCCGACCATCGGCGCGAGAATCTGCGACCAGCCACCGGGGGTAGAGCCGAGGTCGAGCACCAGCATGCCCGGGCGGATGAGCTTGTCCTTGTCGAGCAGTTCGATCAGCTTGTAACTGGCGCGCGAGCGATAGCCGTCGACCTGCGCTCTTTTGACATAGGGGTCGTTGACGTGTTCTTCCAGCCAGCGGTTACTGCTCTTGGATCGTGCCATGGATCGTGGTGCCTGGTTTCCTGCGAAGGGGAGCGAAGCATAGCAGTTCGGCTGACCATGTGGGAGCGTACCCAGAGGGCATAAAGGCCCGCCCGCGATTGAGTTCAGCGTCAGATTCAGTCGCGGGCAGGCCCGCTCCCACAGAATCAATCGCGGGACAGGCGGCGGCGGGATGCGTACAATGCCGCCATTCCTTCTGCCTCTGCCGGAGCCACCGGCCAGGACCTGAACATGATTCGCATCACCGAGCTTGCACTGCCCCTCGATCATCCCGCCACCGACTTGCGCAAAGCAATCGTGGCCCGCCTGAAAATTCGCGACGAAGACCTGCTGGATTTCACGGTATTCAAACGCAGCTACGATGCGCGCAAGAAAAATACCGAGATCACCTTTGTCTACATCGTCGATCTCAGTGCGCGTGACGAGGCGCACATCCTCGCGCGCTGCGCCGGCGATCAACACGTGCGCCCCGCCCCCGATACCAGTTACCACGTGGTTGCACAGGCGCCGGACAACCTCTCTGAGCGGCCGATCATCATCGGCTTCGGCCCCTGCGGCCTGTTTGCCGCACTGACATTGGCGCAGATGGGCTTCAAGCCGATTGTGCTGGAGCGGGGCAGGGACGTGCGCACGCGCACCAAGGACACCTGGGCGCTATGGCGCAAGAAGGAGCTCACGCCGGAGTCGAACGTGCAGTTTGGCGAGGGCGGTGCCGGACTGTTCTCCGATGGCAAGCTCTACAGCCAGGTCAAGGACCCGAAGTTCTACGGTCGCAAGGTGATGCATGAATTCGTGCGCGCCGGAGCGCCCGAGGAAATCATGTTCGTGAACAAACCGCACATCGGCACCTTCCGGCTGACCGGCGTGGTGTCGACCATGCGTGAGGAGATTCGTGCGCTGGGGGGCGAGGTGCACTTCGAGAGCCGCGTTGTCGATTTGTTGATGAGCGATGGCCGTATTGACGGGGTGGTGCTGGCCAACGGCGAAGAGCTGCGCAGTCGCTATGTGGTGCTCGCGCTCGGCCACAGCTCCCGCGACACCGTCAGGATGCTGCATCGACGTGGCGTATTCGTGGAAGCGAAACCCTTCGCGATTGGTTTTCGCATCGAGCACCCGCAGTCTCTGATCGACAAGGCGCGCCTGGGCAAGTATGCGGGACACCCGGAACTGGGCGCGGCGGATTACAAGCTGGTGCATCACGCGAAGAATGGACGTGCCGTGTACAGCTTCTGCATGTGCCCCGGTGGCACCGTAGTCGCGGCGACCTCCGAGCCGGGGCGAGTCGTCACCAACGGCATGAGCCAGTATTCGCGCAATGAGCGCAACGCCAACTCGGGGATCGTGGTGGGCATCAGCCCGGAGGAGGATTTCCCCGGTGGCCCGCTGGCTGGTATCGAGTTGCAGGAGGCGCTGGAGTCCCAGGCTTACACGCTCGGTGGCAGTGACTACTGCGCTCCGGGGCAATTGGTGGGCGACTTCGTGCGCGGCAAACCCTCGCAAGAATTGGGTGAGGTGCAGCCGTCTTACAAGCCGGGCGTGCGTCTGGGCGATCTGGCTCCTTCACTGCCAGCCTACGCAATCGAGGCGATCCGCGAAGCGTTGCCGGAGTTCGGCAAGCAGATACGCGGTTTCGACAGAGATGATGCGGTGTTGACAGGCGTGGAGACGCGCACCTCGTCGCCCGTGCGCATCACCCGCGATCACGAGTCACTGCAGAGCGTGAATCTGCGTGGACTCTATCCGGCAGGAGAGGGCGCGGGCTATGCCGGCGGCATCCTCTCGGCGGGAATCGATGGCATCAAAGTCGCCGAGGCGCTCGCCAAGGCAATGCTGGCTGACTTGCAGGAGACCCCATAACATGAGCCTTAACTTGGACGAGCTGAAAAAACTGCAGCAGAAGAAATACCGCCACGAATTCGGCTGCTTTCTGGCCGAGGGCGAGCATCTGGCGCTGGAGCTGGAGAAGGCGGCCCTGCACAAGCCGACACTGCGCACCAGTGAGCTGTATGTCACCGAGGAATTTCAGCACTGGGCGACGACGCTGCGCAAGCATGTGATCACCGACAAACAGATGGCGCAGATCTGCGACACCCAGACACCGCAGGGCATCGTCGCGCTCGTGCCCATCGCCGCGCTGCAGCTTGGGCAAGCCACGCCGCACTCAGCCACTGGCGAGAAGGAGCGGGCGATTTATCTGCACGAGATTCAGGACCCAGGCAACCTCGGCACCATCTTGCGGACTCTGGCCTGGTTCGGTAATTTCCGCTGTCTGCTCAGCCCCGGCTCCGTCGACCCTTTCAATCCGAAGGTGGTACGTGCCAGCATGGGAGCGATCTTTCACGTGCCCCTGGAAGTGGAGGTGCCGCTGGAAACCCTGTCGGCCAATTTCAAGCGCATTGCCTGCCTGGACATGCAGGGCAGCAGCCTCAGCGCGAAGGCCTTCAAAGAGTGCGACTGTTACCTGTTCGGCAATGAGGCGCGCGGCGTGCCCCATGAACAGTTGCAAAAGCTCGGCGCGCAACCTTTCGCGATACCCGGCAGCGGCGCTATCGAATCGCTCAATCTCGCGACAGTCGTCAACATGTGTGCATACGAATTGAATCGTCGTCCGTAAAAATTTTCTAAATTATCAGGAGCCCGCCTCATGGCAGCCAGCAAGAAATATGAATCCCGCGTAATGGAAAGCGTCGTTGAAGAAGGCGCAGCGAAAGAATGGAGTGCGGAAATAACTCGTCGTGCCACCGCGACGAAGACCGTCGTCTCGAAAACGCAGGGAGCTTTTGCATCGGAGGCCGAGGCACAGGTGTGGGCAGAGAAGGAGCTGGCGGTGTTTCTGGAACTGAATGAGCGCAACAAGATCAAGAGCAGGAACAAGAAACGCGATTAAGCAGCGTAGGTGTAGTTGACTTTCCAGCCCCAAAAGGTCATGTTCTGGCGCTCTCGAATTCATAGCGGTGTGCAGTAACATTGTGCACGCCCACCAAGACCAACCCGTTGATATCTCTGAGGTGTTTCATGCATAACAACAAGACCCTGAACCACACTGGACAGCGCCTGTTGCGCACCGCCATCGCTTGCGCCCTGCTCGTTGCTGTTCCTGGCATTGCCCTGGCGCAGGGTGGCGCGCGCGGCCCTGCCGAACACGCCAATGTGCCGCCCGTGAACAATCTGCCGAACCCCTATGAGACGGTCCGCAACTGGAGCACTCCGCCGGAAGGGCGTACCTGGGGTTCCATCAGCGCGATCAATATCGATGTCGATGGCACCAGCCTGTGGGTTGGCGACCGCTGTGGCGCGAACTCCTGTGCCGGTTCGGACGTTGATCCCATCGTCAAGCTCGATTCCGAAGGGCGTCCGGTAATGAGCTTCGGCGCCGGTCTGATCTTGTGGCCGCACGGCATGGACGTGGATCGCCAGGGCAATGTCTGGGTGGTGGACGCACGTTCAGCCAATGCGGCCGAGCTGGCAGCCAATCCTGACGCGGCAGGCAAGGGGAACACCGTGCTCAAATTCAGCCCGCAGGGCGAACTGCTGCTGACGCTGGGCACGCCGGGTGAGGCCGGGGATCCGCCCACGCATTTCACCGAGCCCAACGATGTGCTCGTGGCGCCTGATGGCAGCATCTTCGTGGCCGAGACCCACGGTGCCCAGTTCCAGGACGAACCCGGCCCCAATTCCAAGAGCCGCATCTCCAAGTTTGCGCCCGATGGCACCTTCATCAAGAGCTTCGGTGAGTGGGGCTTCGAGGATGGGCAGTTGCGCTCGCCGCACTCGCTGGCGATGGATTCCCAGGGCCGCCTGTTCGTTGCCGACCGGGGCAACCGCCGCATCCAGATCTTCGATCAGGAAGGTGGCCACCTCGACACCTGGTATCAGTTCAGCCGTATCAGCGGCCTGTATATCGATGCCAACGACATGCTCTACGCCATCGACTCCGAGTCCGATGAGAACTACAACCCGGGCTGGCGCAAAGGGCTGCGGGTCGGCAATGCCAAAACAGGCGAAGTGCTGTACTACGTGCCCGAGCACAACTCCGAGCGGCCCACCGGCATGGGTGGCATCGGTGCCATGGGTGAGGGTGTCGCCGTGGATCGCGCTGGCAACGTCTATGGTGGCGAAGTCGGTCCGGTGCAGGGGCTGACCAAGTTCATTCCGCGGCTGATTAACTGATTCGCCGATAGATAGCCTGATTGCAAGAAATAACAAAAGCCGGAGCAGGCAGCGCATCGATTGCGCGGCTTGCTCCGGCTTTTCTTTGACCCAGTAAACTTTTGACCTATGTCATGGCAGCAAAATCGGGCTGAATTAAACTGCCCTTCATGAAACCGTCTCTGTCGCCAGCATCTTTTCAAAACAGTAACGCTCAGGCTTTGGCCGGAGCGATTTGTTCTGCTCGCGTCATCGAATTGCTGCATAAATACGACAGGCCGGGGCCACGCTACACGTCTTATCCGCCTGCCACTGAATTCAAAGCCATGGGTGCGGGCCTCTACCTTGATGCGCTTAACCGGCAGTCGCAGTTGTACGGAGATACTGAACCGGTCTCCGTTTACATCCATATTCCCTTCTGTAGTTCTCCTTGTTACTACTGCGGCTGCAACAAGATCATCACGCGCAACCGCGCCAACGTGCGGCAGTATCTGGACCACCTGCGCAAGGAGATGGCGCTGCTGCGTCTGCAGTCCAGTGTCTACAGACGGCCGGTGACTCAGCTGCACTGGGGTGGTGGCACGCCAACGTTTCTGGATGATGCCGAAGTCACGGAGCTGATGCACCTGACGTCGCACTATTTCAATCTGCAGGCCGCCATGGACCGTGACTACTCCATTGAGGTCGATCCCCGCACTGTCACGCGTGCGCGCATCGAATTGCTGCGCGGGCTTGGGTTCAATCGCATCAGCCTCGGCATTCAGGACTTCGACGAGAATGTGCAGAAGGCTATCAATAGAGTGCAGAGTGACAGCGAAATTGTGGAACTGGTGGATACCATCCGCGCCCGCGATTTCCGCTCCCTGAATTTCGATCTCATCTATGGCTTGCCGCTACAGACCGTGGAGAGCATTCAGGAGACATTGCGCCAGGTCATTGCGCTGTCGCCCGACCGCATCAGCTACTACAACTACGCGCATCTGCCGGAACGCTTCTCTGCACAGCGAGCGATCAATTCCGAGGATCTGCCGACGCCATCCCAGCGTCTGGAGATTCTCACTACCATCATCGACACCCTGACAGGTGCCGGTTATCTGTATATAGGAATTGACCACTTCGTCAAGAAGGATGATCCCCTTGCGCTGGCCAAGGCGCAGGGCAAACTGCGCCGCAATTTCCAGGGCTACTCGATTGACAAGGCAGCGGATCTGATCGGGCTCGGTGTCTCTTCTATCAGCACGGCAGGCAACGTCTTCGCGCAGAATGAGGTACAACTGGAACATTACTACCAGGCGCTGGACGCGAATCAGCTGCCGGTCGCCAGGGGCGTAGTCTCCAACGCCGAGGATGCGCTGCGTCGCGAAGTCATCCAGCAGCTCAGTTGCTTCCGCGAGCTCGACATTGCAGGCCTGGAACGAGACTACAAGATCAATTTCACCGAGCACTTTCGCCAGGCGTTGCCGGAATTGGAACAGTTCGAGCGCGACGGGTTGATCGTGATGCACGGGCAGCAGGGGCTGTCTGTCACCACCGACGGCACGTTGTTGCTGCGCAACATCTGCATGGCCTTCGATGAGTATCTGAACAGAGGTTTTCCTCTCAGGCCAATGTTCTCGAGGGCGATTTAATCGTCGATCTGCCTCCTTTTTTGCGCGTTCTGGGTTTTTGTCTTTTTATCTGTCTGCAGCGCAGACGGATGCTTGTCTCTGGAAATGAAATAAGGCTTGCCGTCGGTCTCCGATCTACTACAATGACGGGCACCAACATGACCCCGGACAAGGCAAAAACGTGAAACTCAATTACCAGCCAGACGTCGCCGATGATTGTTCACTCGCCGTGAAGCGCACTTGTCATACCAATTCCAGCATTTCCTGCGGTGATTGCAGGCTCGGCGAGCTCTGTCTCCCGATTGCCCTGGATGCCTCGGAGATCAGCCGCCTCGACGAGATCGTGAAACGGGGTCGCAATCTGAAGAAGGGCGATTATCTTTACCGCGAAGGCGACGTGTTCAACGCTATCTATGCGATACGTGCTGGCAGCTTCAAAACCTTCAAGAGCAGCTGGGATGGTGAGGAGCAGGTCACGGGTCTGTACCTCCCTGGCGAAATTCTGGGAATGGACGGCATCAGCAGCAACCGCCACGGTGGCTCGGCGGTGGCATTGGAAACCGGCTCCTTCTGTGAAATTCCGTTTAATCTGCTGGAAGAACTGAGCACGCGCATTCCCTCTCTGCAGGGGCGCTTCTTCCGCCTGATGGGACAGGAGATCGTCAAAGATCAACAGATGCTGACATTGCTAAGCAGCAACGCGGCAGAAGAGCGCGTAGCAGCGCTGCTGCTGAGTATCTCCAGCCGCAATCACCGTCGCAAACTCTCACCTCTCAATTTCCGTCTGCCCATGACCCGTGCCGAGATCGGCAGTTATCTGGGGGTCACTTTGGAGACAGTCAGTCGCGTGTTCAGCCGCCTGAGCAAGCAGAATATCGTCGCGGTGGACAACAAGGAAATCCAGGTGCTCGATATCGCCGCGCTCAAAGCAATTGCCAAAGTGAAAATCGGCTGTCCGTAGCAAAGCCCTGTTTTCCATGATGTAAGTCAACGCATTACTTTTCGCATTGCATTATGCTTCTTCCCAAGCATGAACAAGGGAGTGGAGCACAATGCGCGCAACAATCGATTCCAGAAATATCACCTCTTCAATCCATGGTCCAGTCTCCGCAGCGGTTTCAGCATTGTTGGCCGGGGCGATGTTGGCGATTATTTCGGGAAGTGCTCTAGCCCATGAATCCGACGATGTGATTGTGCGTGGCGGCGCCGCTCTCGTCTCTCCTCACGAATCGGCGTCGCCCTCCATCGTCGGACTCTCCATCGTCGGACACTCCGGCAACACGCTTGCTGAATTGGCACACCTGCCCCCACCATCAGCCTGCAGTATTAATTTCAAACGATCAGTGTGGTAACTCCCTATGTTGGTGTCGGTTTGAACGCCTTTCTGGTGCTTGACAGCGACATGACAAGTTTAGGAGCGCAGAACGCTGGGGACCAAAAGTATTTCGGTTGATAATTCCTACGGGTTGGCGTTCTCGGCGGGAGTCGGCTACAAGTTTTGAGAGTTGCGAGAAAGGTTTCGTCTGGGAACTGAGTTTGTTTGGTAGACTCCGCCGCTACAAGATGCCTGCATTCTGTAGCGGCTTTTTTTTGTTTGTTGCTTTTGCTACAGTCGCTGCCTCATCAAGGAGTTAAGTAACGCTCCATAGAGGCCCATCCTGAGCGCAGCCACCGATAATCACAAGCGTGAACAGACCCGAGGCGAGGAGATTGCCAACAGCGTCAGCCACGGCGTCGGCGTTCTGCTGGCACTGATTGCGTGCCCCTTCCTGCTGATCCGGGCCGGGCAGTCAGAAAGCACCGCCTTTCTGGTTGGCGCGTCGATCTTCTCGTTGAGCACCCTGATCCTCTACTTCTCCTCCGCGCTCTATCATGCGCTGCCGAAGGGGCGCGCCAAGCAGGTGCTGCGGATGATCGAACACTCCGCCATCTTTATGCTGATCGCCGGTACCTATACCCCCTTTACGCTCGGTGTCTTGCGAGGCTCCTGGGGTTGGACTTTGTGCGCGCTGGTGTGGACGCTGGCGCTCGTCGGGGTGGTGCTCAAGTCATCGAACCGGCTGTTTCATCCGCGCCTTTCCAACGTCATGTTTCTGCTCATGGGCTGGCTCATTCTGGTGGCCATCAAGCCGATGCTTGACCGGGTCCCGATGGAGGGGCTGTTGTTGTTACTGGCGGGCGGGATCGCCTATACCGCAGGGGTTGGCTTCTATGCCGCGAGCTCGCGCGTGCGCTATGCCCACTTCGTCTGGCATCTCTTCGTGATGGCAGGGACCGCGTTGCACTACTTCTCCGTGTACTGGTACGCGGCCTGAGACGACTCCGCTTTCCATGCTAGAATCCCCCGCCAAGGCCAGGCCACTAATGTCAGGCTCCCAATGCCAGGCTCCCAATGCCAGGCTCCCAATGCCAGGCTCTCAATGGAGGACAGCCCGCCAATGCTGCTGATGATCGACAATTATGACTCGTTCACCTACAACATCGTCCAGTATCTGGGGGAGTTGGGGGCGGATGTCCGGGTCTATCGCAACGACGCCATTACCATTGCCGAGATCGAGGCGCTGGCGCCTGATCAGATCGTGATTTCTCCCGGCCCCTGCACGCCGAACGAGGCGGGCATTTCGGTGCCGGTGATCAAACACTTTGCAGGCAAGATCCCTTTGCTCGGTATCTGTCTGGGGCATCAGGGCATCGGACAGGCCTTCGGCGGCGATGTCATTCGCGCCAAGAAAGTCATGCACGGCAAGCTCTCACCCATTTTCCACAGCAACAAAGGTGTGTTCACCGGTCTCACCAATCCCTTTACCGCCACGCGTTACCACTCACTGGTGATCGACAGCAAGACGCTGCCGGACTGTCTGGAAGTGACAGCCTGGACCCAGGACGAAAACGGTCAGATGGATGAGATCATGGGCGTGCGCCACAAGACGCTCGATGTCGAGGGCGTACAGTTCCACCCGGAATCGATCCTGAGTGAGCATGGGCATCAATTGTTGAAGAATTTTCTGGATGGTTGCCGCTGAAATGGACATCAAAACCGCTATTCGTCAGTTGACCCAGCAGCAGGACATCGGTGCTTCGGACATGATCACGCTGATGCGCGAGATCATGACCGGGAAATGTACTGATGCGCAGATCGGTGCCTTTCTGGTGGCACTGCAGATCAAGGGCGTGCGCGCGGCCGAGTTGCTCGGCGCCGTGACCGTGATGCGCGAACTGGTGACTCGCGTGGAAGTCCCCAACAAGCAGCATCTGGTCGACACCTGTGGCACCGGGGGCACAGGCACCGACACGTTCAATATTTCCACGTCCTCTGCGATGGTGGCGGCCTGCGCTGGTGCGCGTGTCGCCAAGCATGGCAATCGCGCCGCGACCAGCAAGAGCGGCAGTGCGGATCTTCTGGAGGCGGCGGGCGTCAAGCTTGCTATTGGCCCTGAGGCCGTGGCGCGCTGCATCGCGACAGTTGGCGTCGGCTTCATGTTTGCTCCCGGTCACCACAGTGCGATGAAGCATGTTGGCCCGGCGCGCCGAGAAATAGGTGTGCGCACCATTTTCAATGTGCTGGGGCCGCTGACCAATCCCGCCTCGGCGCCGAATCAGGTGCTCGGCGTCTATGATCCGAAATTGATCGACGTGATGCTGGATGTCCTCAAGTCACTGGGCAGCGAGCACGTACTGATGTTTGCCGCCAACGATGGTCTGGACGAAATCAGTATTTCGGCTGACACGCAGGTGGGTGAGCTGCGCGCTGGCACGATTCGCCACTATGTCATTCGCCCTGAGGATTTCGGCATCAGGCGTCGTGATGGCTTTGCGATGCTGAAGGTCGACAGTGCTCAGGAAAGCCTCGCGATGGTGCGTCGTGCACTCTGCTATGAGGATGAGGCAGCGGGGGACATCGTGGCGCTGAATGCCGGTGCAGCGATCTATGCCGCGAATGTCGAGGAGACGCTGGCGGCTGGCGTGGCCAGGGCACAGCAGATACTGCACAGTGGCGCTGCACTGAAGAAACTCGACGAACTGGCTGCGTTCAGCAACACGCTGTAGAACCCTGCTTGCAAAGAAAAACCACCAAGGAAAACAGATCAGCAGCATGAGCAAGGCCACCATTCTCGAAGACATCATCGCCCAGAAGCACCGTGAGATAGCAGCAGGGCGCGCGCTCGTCAGTCTGTCAGAGCTGGAGCGCAGGGCCGCACAGGTCACGGACAAGCGTGAATTCATCGGCTCGCTGCGGCAGCGCATGCTGGCCCGGCAACCCGCGATCATCGCCGAGATCAAGAAGGCGTCACCCAGCAAGGGTTTGATTCGCGCTGATTTCGAGCCAGTGCAGATTGCGCGCCAGTACGAGGCAGCCGGCGCCACTTGTCTGTCCGTGCTGACGGACCGCCAGTTCTTTCAGGGCAGCAACGACTATCTGCAGCAGGCGCGCGCGGCCTGCGGGCTCCCCGTTATCCGCAAGGACTTCATGGTCGATCCTTACCAGATTGCCGAGGCCAAGGCGCTCGGAGCCGATTGCGTGCTGCTCATCGTGGCCGCTCTGAGTCCGGCACAGCTGAGCGAACTCGCCGCTTATGCCCGGAGCGTGAACATCGATGTGCTGGTGGAGGTGCATGACGAGGCGGAACTGGAGACGGCGCTTGCCACTGGCTTCGACCTGATTGGCATCAACAATCGCAATTTGCACACCTTCGAGACCAGCTTGGACACTACCTATCGACTGGCCCGCCTCACGCCGCCCGGCAAGCTGCTGGTGACGGAGAGCGGCATCAACAATGCGGAGGATGTGCGGCAAATGATCGATCATGGCATCTATGGGTTCCTGATTGGCGAGACCTTCATGCGCGCCGCGCACCCCGGAGACAAACTAAGGGAGTTGTTTACTGCTCATGTCTGATGACTCTTCGCACAGTTCTGGTGTTGTTCCCCCCAAGCTCAAAGGCATCCCGCGCCTGATGGCCGCCGCCCGCTATTCTCTGGCAGGGTTGCGTGCAGCATTCGCGTCGGAAGAAGCTTTTCGATTGGAGGTAATCGTACTGGTGGTGGGCACACCCCTTGCTCTGTGGCTGGGGGAATCGGCAGTCGAAAAAGTGCTGCTGATTGGATCACTGTTGCTGTTGATGATCGTCGAGCTGCTCAATACTGGCATCGAGGTGCTCGTTAATCGTGTTGGGGCCGACTACCACGAGCTCTCCGGCAAGGCCAAGGACATCGGCTCGGCGGCGGTGTTGGTGGCCATGGGGATGGTGGCCATGGTCTGGTTGTTGTTACTGCTCTGATTCGCTTGCTACTCCTTTCCTTCCCCCATTCAGCAATGACTCCGCAGAATATCCCGCCTGCAGCATAAACCTCCCGCCAGCAGCGCCGATAACAAACCAGGAGACGCATATTTTGCGTCAGTGTCGTCCGTTCTTCGGTGCCCCATGGCTCTCACCCAATTCGTCATTCTGCTCTGCCTGCTGGCTGTGATAGTGGCTGCGCTGCTTACTGCCCGGTTTGCCCAGGAACAGCAGGAGCAGAACATGGTGCGTTTGTATCGTCTGACGGCGCTCGATCAGCGACGCGTGTCGACCCGCAATGTCATTCGTGCGCTGCTCGATCTTGATGAGAACCCGGAGTTGCTGAGGATTTTGTACCAGAGTCTGAAGTCTGACCTGCTGAAGATTCAGCAGCTTGATCCCTCCCGAGCCGATCTGGACACCGACATCCGCCAGGTGCTGTCCGGCCTTGGCGCGCTGACCGATCTGGAAAGGGCCAGCGTTGAACAGCAGGAGCAGCGTCGGCAAAAACTTGAGCAACGCACCAGTCTCAGCAGTGAGCGCAAAATACAGATCACGCGGGCCTACATCGGGGAGGCGATGAGTATCATCCGGCGGCTTTACCAGTTTCGGCAGGTGCGGGGAGAGCAGCTGGAATCGGTGTCGCGTTACCTGGGCTCGCTCAGTTTCACCGTTGCGGTCAACTCGCATCTCAATATGGGGGAGCTGGCGCTGCAGGACGGAGACAAGATCAAGGCGTTGAGCAACTACCGCAGGGCAGAGAATCTGGTGATGGGTGGGCCGTATAGCGGCAGGGAGAGAACCGAAAAATTGAATGCCATCGAGGCAAGAAAGGAGCGGCTGCTGGCGCTGAGCAGGAGTGAACAGAGGCAGCTGCTGTTGGCCTCAGCAGATTGATCCATTCAGACAAAGTTGCGATCAGCGCGTGCCATAGACGACGATGGTTTTGCCCTTGACGTGTATGAGCTCCTGTTCTTCAAGCGTCTTCAATACCCGCCCCGCCATTTCTCGTGAACAGTTGACCAGTCGACCCAATTCCTGCCGGGTGATCTTGATCTGCATGCCGTCAGGATGAGTCATCGCATCGGGCTCTTTGCTCAGTTCAATCAGCGTGCGGGCAATGCGGCCTGTCACGTCATAGAAAGCGAGATCGCCGACTTTGCGCGTGGTATTGCGCAGGCGGTGCGCCATCTGCTTGCCGATCGTGAAGACGATTTCCGGATGAGAGCGAATGTAGTTGTTGAAACTGGCATAAGTGATTTCCGCGATCTCGCAGCTTGTCCTCGTTCGACACCAGGCGCTGCGGGCTTCTTTCTGTTCGAACAGCCCCATCTCTCCAAAAAAGTCGCCGGGATTCAAATAGGCAATCACAACTTCCTTGCCGTCGTCATCCTCAAGAATGACAGAGACCGATCCTTCGATGATGTAATACAAGGTGTTGCAGGCGTCACCTTCGTAAATGATGGTGCTGCGATTGGGGTACCGCCGGCGATGACAGTGCGTCAGGAAGTTATCCACGTCCTTGATGTGTGGCGTGATGGCCATGAGTGCCATGGTGATCTACTCCTCGACGGTGAAACAAAAAAGTTGGTTGCTCATCTGCGGGTATTCCCCGGGAAACGGACGAAATCAAATGTGGCAAATGTATATCACACTTCCTGTGTTGCTGTGAATGTCTGACGCGTCGTGCTGACAGGCTGTCTGTGGTAATCTTCCGCGCAGATTATGCAGCGCCGGATTTGTCCGGGTTGGAATGCTCAGCTGCCTTTGTAAACAATGACGAGATACTATGATGAAAGCGAAAGTGCGCTGGATAAACGACGTAAAATTCCTCGGACAATCGGGCAGCGGTCATTCAGTGCTGATGGAAGGGCCGGAATCGAGTGGTGGTGAAAACATCGGCATGCGCCCGATGGAGTTGCTGCTGATTGGCGCGGGTGGCTGCTCCTCCTATGACGTGGTCACAATCCTGCAAAAAGCGCGTCAGAACGTCACCAGCTGTGAGTGTGATTTGAGCGCTGAGCGCGCGGACGCCATCCCGGCCGTGTTCGAAAAAATTCACATGCATTTCCGCGTCAGCGGCAAAGATCTGAGTGCCAAGCAAGTGGAAAAAGCGGTGGCGCTCTCGGCCGAGAAGTACTGCTCGGCGACCATCATGCTGGGCAAGGGCGGGGTGCAGGTGACCCACGATTTTGAAATAGTGGCCGAGTGACCCCGTTTCCAGAAACTATAGCTTAAAGGCGAGAGACCGCTTTCTTCATGACGACCGACATCAGTGTCATGCCCAGCTTTATGGGCATTGGCAATTCCGCACCGCCGGCCAGCCTGGCGGTTTCGCCGTGGATTTTCTCGTCAATCAGCATCTGATTGAGAACGGCATGGCTCTTCTCGTCTTCCCGTGGCAGCTTTTCCAGATGTTCGCGCAGGTGTTCGCACACCTGCTGCTCGGTCTCGGCCACGAAGCCCAGGCTCCACTTGTCACCCGCCAGTCCTGCCGCCGCTCCAAGCCCGAATGACAAGCCATACCACAGAGGATTGAGATAGCTCGCGCGACTGTCCAGCTCCCGCAGGCGTTGTTCGCACCAGGCCAGATGGTCGACTTCTTCCTCTGCGGCGTGTTCCATGGCTGCACGGATATCGGGTAATTTCGCGGTCAGAGACTGCCCTTGATAAAGCGCCTGGGCGCAGACTTCGCCGGTGTGATTGATGCGCATGAGGGCTGACGCGTGCTGGCGCTGCTCTGCGGTCAGTTCATGTTCCGGTTTGCCGCGCGCCGGCGTGGTGCGGCGTGCGGTGCTGGCTCCCGGCACCAAGGTGCGCAGGGCCTGATCAAATTGCACGATCAGCTGATCGAGACCGTTCAGTGGGGTGCTGCTGGAGGATGCTTGATGATGCATAGTAGCTCGCTATTTTCTCAACTCAGTTCTCAATTCAGTTCTCTGGCAATGGCGCGGTAGGCAATGTCGCGTCGGTAATAGACTTTGTCCCAGTGTACTCCGTCCGCCAGTGCATAGGCAGCCTGCTGCGCTTCGGTGACACTGTTACCCAGTGCCGTGGCGCAGAGCACGCGGCCGCCGTTGCTGACCACCTCAGTGCCGCGCATCGCCGTTCCCGCATGAAACACCTTGCGATCGCTGGATGTATTGGTTTCCAGTCCGCTGATCACATCGCCTTTGGCATAGGCGTCGGGATAGCCACCGCTGGCCATTACCACACCTACAGCAGGGCGCGGGTCCCATTGGGCCGTGACCGTATTGAGTTTGCCATCGAGCGCTGCAGTGCACAGCGTGATCAGGTCCGATTGCAGACGCATCATCACGGGTTGGGCTTCGGGGTCGCCGAAACGGCAATTGTATTCGATGACGTTGATGTCTCCATCAGGGGAGATCATCAAGCCCGCGTACAGGAAGCCGACGTAAGGATTGCCGTCAGCCCGCATACCGTGGACGGTGGGCATGATGACTTGGCGCATCACCTTGGCGTGAACAGCGGTGGTCACTACCGGGGCGGGAGAGTAGGCGCCCATGCCGCCGGTATTCGGGCCACGGTCGCCATCGTCGCGGGCCTTGTGGTCCTGCGAGGTGGCAAACGGCAAGACATGAACGCCATCGACCATGACGATGAAACTGGCTTCCTCGCCAGTCAGGAATTGTTCGATGACGACGCGGTGTCCGGCGTTACCGAACTTGTTGCCGGAGAGCATGTCCTCGATGGTGGCAATCGCCTCTTCCACGGTCTGGGCAATGATCACGCCCTTGCCGGCCGCGAGTCCGTCAGCTTTGATGACGATGGGAGCGCCTTGTTCGCGGACGTAGGCCACGGCCGGAGCGACCTCGGTGAAATTTCTGTAGGCAGCGGTAGGTACATCGTGGCGAGCGAGGAAGTCTTTGGTGAAAGCCTTGGAGCCTTCCAATTGTGCTGCGTTTCGGGACGGGCCGAAACAACGCAGGCCATGGTTTGCAAAATAATCCACGACCCCGGCTACCAGAGGAGCTTCCGGCCCGACGATGGTCAAGCCGACGTCGTTCTGCTTCGCGAATTTCACCAGCGCCGGGAAATCCAGTGTGTCGATAGCGACGTTCTCGACACCTGCTTCCAGGTGCGTGCCAGCATTGCCCGGTGCGACGAAGATCTTGTCAGCCTGCGGTGACTGTCTCAGACGCCAGGCCAGTGCGTGTTCGCGACCGCCATTGCCAATAATCAATACGTTCATGAAGCGTTCTCTCAGTGACGGCCCTTGGTGACAGCTCTTAGTGACGGAAGTGGCGCACACCGGTGAAGACCATGGCCATGCCAGCTTCGTCGGCCGCTGCGATGACTTCCTCGTCACGCATGGAGCCCCCGGGCTGAATTACGGCACTGATGCCGGCCTTCGCCGCCGCATCGATGCCGTCGCGGAACGGGAAGAATGCATCGGATGCCATCACGGAGCCCTTTACTTCCAGGTTCTCGTCTGCTGCCTTGATCCCGGCGATACGGGCACTGTAGACGCGGCTCATCTGACCGGCGCCGATTCCGATAGTCTGGTTGTTCTTGCAGTACACGATGGCATTGGATTTCACGAACATCGCGACCTTCCACGCGAACAGTAGATCGGCGATTTCCTGTGAGGTCGGTTGACGTTTGGAGACCACTTTCAAATCCGCTGCGCTGATCTGGTGAATGTCGCGATCCTGAACCAGCAGGCCACCATTGACGCGCTTGTAGTCAAGGCCCGCCAGACGCTCCGGCTGCCACTGACCGCAACTGAGGACGCGCACGTTCTGCTTGGCCGCCAGCACTTTCAACGCTTCCGCAGTGACAGTCGGAGCGACGATCACTTCGGAGAACTGGCGGTTGATGATCTCCTGAGCAGTCGCTGCATCCAGTTCACGGTTGAAGGCGATGATGCCTCCAAAGGCTGACGTCGGATCAGTCTGGAAGGCCAGCTCGTAAGCGCGCTTGATGTCGTGGCCGATGGCCACGCCGCAGGGATTGGCATGCTTGACGATGACACAGGCAGGTTCGGCGAAGGACTTCACGCACTCCAGTGCCGCGTCGGTATCTGCGATGTTGTTGTAAGACAACTCTTTACCCTGATGCTGCACCGAGGTGCTGATGCTGGCTTCCTGCGGGTGTTTCTCCACATAGAAGGCCGCGCGCTGATGCGGGTTCTCGCCATAGCGCATGTCCTGGCTCTTGATGAACTGAGCGCTGTAAGTCCGGGGGAAAACGCTGTTGGCGTCGCCGTTGCCTTGTGCATCAGGTACCAGGCGTCCCAGATAATTGGCGATCGCTGCATCATAAGCGGCGGTGTGTTCGTAGGTGCGCACGGCGAGGTCGAAACGAGTGCTTGCCTGCAACGCGCCTCCATTCTCCTTCAGCTCGGCAATGACTCGGTCGTAATCGGATGGATTGACCACCACCCCGACCCAGGCATGATTTTTCGCCGCTGCGCGCAGCATGGTCGGGCCGCCGATGTCGATGTTCTCGATAGCCGTCGGCAGATCGCAGTCAGGTTTGGCGACCGTTGCTTCGAACGGATAGAGGTTGACCACTACGAGATCGATGGCGGGAATGTTGTGCTCCTGCATCACGGACTGGTCGATATCCCGGCGGGCAAGAATGCCGCCGTGTACCTTCGGATGCAGCGTCTTCACGCGGCCATCCATCATCTCGGGAAAACCAGTGTATTCGGCGATCTCGATGGCGGGGATATTCTCGGCGCGCAGAAGCTTGTACGTGCCTCCGGTGGAGAGGATTTCGACGCCGACGCTGTGCAGTGATTTGGCAAATGACACAACGCCGGTCTTGTCTGACACGCTGATAAGAGCGCGCCTGACTACGGCAGTTTTGGCTGTGGGCATAGTAGGGAAGGTCTGTCAGTCAATTAACAGGATTGGGGTCCTTTGCGTGCAATCCTGTTAGAGATTATCCGGGTACCGGTCACAACAATCCGTGTTGTTTCAATTTCTTGCGCAGCGTACCACGGTTCAAACCCAGCATGATAGAGGCCTTGCTCTGGTTGCTGCCCGTGTGACGCAGGACTGCTTCGAGCAAAGGCAATTCGACTTCATTCAACACCAGCTGATACAGATCGCTCACTGACTCATCCCCCAGCTGCGAAAAGTAAATCTGCATGCACTTCTCCACATCCCGACGCAAGTTGGAGTGTTGTTCGTGCGGAGCGGCAGCGCCATTCCCCATATGCAGGGCTTTGCTGCGTGGCATCAGGTCGTCCATTATGCTCATACTGCTGTTTCCTTCTTGTTTATCAGTGATTCGAAATAATTTTGCAGGCTTTGCAACTGTTGTTCAGCGGACGTCAGTTGATTGAATGCTCTCTTGAATGTATCCGCTTCTCCCAATGCGCTGGTGTACCAACCGACGTGCTTGCGCGCGAAGAGAACCCCCTTGCACTCGCCATACAATTCATACAGCTGGGAGATGTGCCTGAGCAGTGTTCGGCTTACTTCCTGCAGAGGGCTGGGGGGCAGAAGTTCGCCGGTGTTCAGGTAGTGATTGATCTGTCCAAAAATCCAGGGGTTCCCCTGTGCCGCTCGTCCGATCATTACGCCATCGGCTCCGGTATAGTCCAATACTGTTTTCGCCTTCTCCGCGCTGTCGATATCGCCGTTGGCGATGACCGGTATTCCCACCGCGCTCTTGATGGCGGCAATGGTGTCGTACTCCACGTCTCCCACGAACCGGCACTCACGGGTTCTGCCATGAACAGTCAACAGTTTTACGCCGCAATCCTCGGCAATCCTGGCCACTTCAACGCCGTTGCGTGAGTCCGGCGACCAGCCGGTGCGAATCTTCAAGGTGACCGGAACATCGACCGCGCCGACGACAGCATCCAGAATAGTACGCACCAGTCGGGTGTCCTTGAGCAAGGCAGATCCGGCTGCCTTCTTGAGTACTTTCTTGGCCGGACATCCCATGTTGATGTCGATGATGTCCGCGCCCAGATCCACATGCAGCCTGGCCGCATCGGCCATCATCCGGGGATCGGAGCCAGCGATCTGCACAGCATCCGGCCCTCCTGCTGCAGGGCGTGTCAGCCGCGCTCTGTTCTTGTCACTGAGCCACAATTCCGTATTGCAGGTCAGCATTTCTGCTACTGCCAGGCCTGCGCCCAGTTCGACACACAAATCCCGGAATGGTTGGTCAGTGATCCCCGCCATCGGCGCAAGAATGATGCGATTGCCGAGCGTGTGCGGGCCGATGGTAATCAAAGAGTTGCCTGAATTGGTGTCAAAGTGCTTGTAACCTGTAGGTTTTTACACAAGGTAAATGATAGCGATGTGGGTTGTGGCAGCAAGGGAAAAATAGGGTACAAATATCGAGCCTGTTTGCCTGGCAATTTGTTGGCAAGGACTAATTCTGGGAAACCACCGGGCTGAAACTAACTTCGTAGTTGACTGCACGCACCCCCGGATCGAGGATTTCCAGCACGATTTGCACCGGTGCATCCGGAGGCATCAACTGCATGCCGGCAAGGTCCTCTGCCAGGTATTCTGATGGCAGGAAGCGGCGCTGTGCAACCAGCGTGTTGTTTGCATCGGTGAAGCGCAATTCCAATCCTGGAAACGGCTGAGCAAATGCCGCCGTGTTGCGGAATACGAGATTGACGGTTAACGCATTGGCGATCTCGGTGTGACTGCGAACCAGCAAATCCTCGCTGCTGATGGCGCTTATGTCGATCAGTGCGGGCAGAGTGCAGCCCGTGGCCTGACAAGTCAACTCGAGCCATGGGCGCAGGAAAGTGTTCTGGCTGAGCTCTTCTCTGTGATACCAGGCATATTGCAAAGGCAGCCCTGCTGCCAGCAGCAGGATCAGTACGCTCAGCAGAAATGTCAACCAGCCGGATCGCTCCCGGGATTGCCAGTCGATCTCAAGTGGTGTGATGACACCGTGCACTGCCGCAAGGTTCTCGGCACTGAAATTTTCGCGAGGGTGATGTCGCGCCACGTCATGCAGAACCTCACCAAGGAAGTCGTCCTCAATGTTGGAGGCTCGCATCGTCGGCATTGGTTCCGACCTGGGTTGCGGATGCTGCGGCTGCTCAATGGCCGGCTCTGTTTCTTCAAGCAATTCCCAGAACGGAGTGCTTTCAGAAATTGACGGGTCGCGCCTGTTCGGAATCGAATCGGCGATGTCCAGTGTAAATATTTGCTCGGAAGTCGCTTCTTCCGGCGCCTCGTCAATGACCATTTCTTCTGTCGCGTCGGTGTACGTCTCAGCTGCAGACGGCAGTGAAATTTGCCCTGAGTCCTCGTCTTGAATGGGCGCTGCAACGGTCTTCAGCTCGGCCGAGGGGACCAGATTGTCGTCGGCGGCAAAAATTCTCAGGCAAGCGCCACAGCGAACTATTCCGTCAGCGGACTGCAGCTGCGCGACGCTGGTTCGGAAGGAAGTCATGCAGTATGGGCACTGGGTGATGAATAGGGCCATGCAATCCGGTTGAATCCGCCTCTGGATTGTCGCAGGAAAATCAGGAAATGGAGCGGTTCAGCGTCGAATGCCTTCCACGCGAACCCATTCCTCTCTTGTTACTGGAACAAGCATTGTAAAAAAGTCCTGATAACTGTCCATAAGTGATTGCGTCTGCAGCGAGAGCACTCCCGACAGAATAATTCTGCCACCGGGTTTTACCAGCGCTGCCAGCACCGGAGTGAGTTCCTCCAGCGGACCGGACAGAATGTTTGCCACCATAACATCAGCCTTTGGGTGGTCAGGCGCACCGGGAAGGTGCACACTCATCTGCGCGGGACTGATCTGATTAAGTTCGCGATTGCTTTCCGAGGCGATGATGGCCTGCGGATCGTTGTCGATGGCAATCACCTGGCGCGCGCCCAGTAATGCTGCAGCAATTGCGAGAATGCCAGAGCCGCAACCGTAATCGATGACGATGCGATCTTTGATGGGGTGTGCGTCGAGCCACTCCAGACACAGCGCCGTGGTCGGGTGTGTGCCAGTGCCGAAGGCAAGGCCGGGATCAAGCAGGATGTTGATGGCGTCGGGTACCGGTGGTGTCTCCCAGCTTGGGCATATCCACACGCGTTCGCCAAAGCGCATCGGCTTGAAGTCCTGCATGCAGACCCGCTCCCAGTCGGTGTCGGCCACTTCTTCGACAATGATCGGTTCGTCTTCTTCCATTTGGCCGTGTTCCTGCAGCGCTGCCACGATCTCATCCATGGGCGCATCATGCTCGAAGAGTCCGACAACCTCGGTGTTGTTCCAAATGGGTGTGGTGCCGGGATCGATCTGGAAAACAGGCTGGTCTTCGCCATCCTGCAGGGTGACGGAAACGGCGCCGAGCTCCGACAACAGCGTTTCAATCAGCGCTGCACCGGACTCGGAAACACGAACTTTCAACTGTTGCCAAGGCATATCAGGCTCTTGCCGCAGCATGGATAACGCGCACGACTGGGGGCGTCATGTGCATCACTTTGACGGCCCCTTGTGGTGGGCCGTCAGCTTGCCTTCCAGATAATGAATGTTGACACCGCCTTTCTGGAATTCTGCATCACGGACAATATCTTTGTGCAGCGGCGTGTTGGTGCGTATGCCGTCGATCAACAACTCATCCAGGGCATTGCTCATGCGCGCCAGCGCGCCAGCACGATCAGCGCCATGGGTGATCAGTTTGGCGATCAACGAATCGTAGTAGGGAGGGACTGTGTAGCCGCTGTAAATGTGCGAATCGACCCGTACGCCATTGCCGCCCGGGGCATGGAACAGGTTGATTTTGCCGGGGCAGGGCAGGAAGGTCACCGGATCCTCGGCATTGATGCGGCACTCGAAGGCGTGGCCCTTGATCTGCACGTCAGACTGCTTGATGGAAAGCTTCTCGCCGCTGGCAATCTTGAGTTGCTCTTTGACGATGTCGACGCCAGTCACCATCTCGGTCACGGGATGTTCGACTTGTACGCGGGTATTCATTTCGATGAAGTAGAACTGCTCGTCCTGATAAAGGAATTCGAGTGTGCCTGCGCCACGATAATTCATTTTCTCGCAGGCTTTCACGCAAACCTCGTAGACCTGTCTGCGGATGTGATCCGGAATGCCTGGCGCAGGAGCTTCTTCCAGAACCTTCTGGTGCCGGCGTTGCATGGAGCAGTCGCGGTCGCCCAGATGAATCGCGTTGCCCTGGCCATCGGCCAGCACCTGGATTTCGACGTGACGTGGATTCTCCAGGAATTTTTCCAGGTACACGACACCACTGCCGAAGAAGGCTTTGGCTTCAGATTGCGTCACATAGATCGCCTTGAGCAGAGCCGCTTCGCTGTGCACCACGCGCATACCGCGTCCGCCGCCGCCTGCAGCTGCCTTGATGATGACCGGATAGCCGATGTCTTTGGCGATGGACAGTGTGCGCTCCTTGTTGTCATCGATCGGGCCATCTGAACCCGGCACCGTGGGAACACCAGTCTCACGCATCACTTTGATGGCAGAGACCTTGTCGCCCATCAGGCGAATGGTTTCAGGGCGCGGACCGATGAAGATGAAGCCACTCTTCTCGACTTGTTCGGCAAAGTCGGCGTTTTCCGAGAGGAATCCATAACCGGGGTGGATCGCTACCGCATCGGTAACTTCCGTCGCGCTGATGATGGCCGGGACGTTCAGATAGCTGTCTGTGGCGTTGGCTGGACCGATACATACGGACTCGTCGGCCAGGCGCACGTGCATCAGATCGCGATCGGCGCTGGAATGCACGGCAACAGTCTTGATGCCCAGCTCTTTGCAGGCCCGGAGTACACGAAGGGCGATTTCGCCACGGTTGGCAATCAGAACTTTATCAAGCATGAAGTAGAACCTTTGTTAGTGATCTTGAAGTCTATCCGGAGCCAGCGTCATTAAACGATGGTGATCAGCGGCTGATCGTACTCCACGGGTTCGCCGTCCTCGACGAGAATAGCTTCCACCACACCGGCGTGGTCGGCTTCGATCTGGTTCATCATCTTCATCGCTTCCACGATACAGATCACATCACCGACCTTCACATGCTGGCCCACCTCGACAAACATCGGTGAAGAGGGTGAGGGCGAACGGTAGAAGGTACCCACCATAGGTGACTTGATGACATTGCCACGCAGGCTCTTGCTTTCTGCTTCGGGTGCGGCGACGGGTGCGGCATGTGCGTGTGCAGCAGGGGCATGAGCAGGAGCAGGAGCCTGCTGCATCATGGGCGCCATGTAATGCATCTGGGCGGGAGCGTTCTTGGAAATGCGGCTGATGCGCACAGCCTCTTCGCCTTCCTTGATCTCGATTTCGGCAACGTCTGAAGATTCCAGCAATTCAATGAGTTTTTTTACTTTTCTGATATCCATGGAGTTTTCTCTTGTCAGGGTGTGTTGTTTTGCGGGTGCTCAACGGCTCTTGGCGATTTGCCTGAGGGCTGCCTGGAGTGCCAGGTCGTAGCCGTAGGACCCTAATCCGGTAATGGTGCCCACCGCGATATCCGAAAAATAGGAATGATGGCGGAAGGGCTCACGTTTGTAGACGTTGGAGATATGTACTTCGATAAACGGTATGTCGGCAGCCAGGATCGCGTCGCGCAATGCTACGCTGGTGTGCGTGAAGGCGGCGGGATTGATGAGGATGAAATTGACACCTTCGTTGCGGGCGTCGTGCAGGCGTTCGATCAGTTCATATTCGGCGTTGCTTTGCAGGTGTTGCAGGTGATGTCCGGCTTCGATACAGGTGAACGTGAGTCTGGCATTGATATCAGCGAGGGTTTCGGAGCCGTAGACAGCAGGTTCTCGGGTTCCCAGCATGTTCAGGTTCGGTCCGTGCAATACAAGTATCGTTGCCATGATCAGATGCAATCTCGTTATTTCAAGGAAGAACCGCACGGGGCCGTTCTATCGCTTTAGGCTATTTTGCCAGCATATTCTCAGAAAATCTCCGGACTTTCACCAAGAATTCCTTGCCGAATGCTGATTTGAATCATTCAAGTTCAATTTCCCGTTGCTGCGGCGGATAGCACAACCCTTGTTCTGAACAACCCTGGTATTCAATGATCAGTGTCAACGGTTCAGCGGCGCCCGCAATGGAGACTCGCGCTTCGACCTGACCGTAGTACACCTCCACATCCCCGAAAAATTCATCCTGGTGCGCGACGCCGGCAGGCAGTTCCGCGCTCAGCATTTTGGCGTCTTCGACAGTAGTGCCTGCTGAAAATCCAAATTTCTCTCGATACAGGTAATATCCTGGCGCGACATCCCAGTGCACGACCACGATGCCGGGTTCGGGCAGGCTGGTGTAATAGCTGAAGGCGTCATCGACGGGAAGGAATTTAGGTTCGGAGAACATCCGGTTGCCCGTGCCAGGCAGGGTTTGCGCAGCGAGCTCTCCGGAAGGGCCCCCCGTGAATATCGTCGCCAGACCGCACGACAGCAGACTCATGGTTATCAGAGTGGATCTGATGCTGCGTCTTTTTGTCAGTCTGGCGCTGATGTTCAAGGGGTGTCCTCGGCGGTGTGTCCTACTGTTCGTAGCGATCGAATACCAGACACGCGTTAGTGCCGCCGAAGCCGAAACTGTTGGACATGATGCGATTCAGGCGGATGTTGTCGACACGCTGCAGCGGGATATTCAGGCCTTCAGCCTCGGGGTCCAGTGTCTCGATGTTGGCAGCTGCGCAGACGAAATTGTTCTCCATCATCAGCAGGCTGTAGATGGCTTCCTGAGCGCCAGCAGCTCCCAGTGAGTGTCCACTTAGAGATTTCGTAGAGTTCAGCAGTGGGCTGTTGTCGCCAAACACGGCCTTGATGGCGCGCAATTCCGAGACGTCACCGGCAGGGGTGCTGGTGCCATGCGTATTGATGTAATCGATCGGGCCTGCAGTCGTGCTCATGGCCATCTGCATGCAGCGAATGCCGCCTTCGCCCGACGGTGCCACCATGTCATAGCCATCCGATGTCGCGCCATAGCCGGTGATTTCTGCGTAGATTTTAGCGCCGCGCTTGATGGCGTGATCCAGTGCCTCGATGACCAGCACCGCACCACCGCCGGCAATGACGAAGCCATCGCGGTTCTTGTCGTACGCGCGGGAAGCTTTGTCAGGCGTCTCGTTGTATTGCGTAGACAGGGCGCCCATCGCGTCGAACATGTTGGTCAGTGACCAATGCTCGGCTTCGCCACCGCCAGCAAAGACGATGTCCTGCTTGTTCAGCTGGATCAGCTCGACGGCATTGCCGATGCAATGAGCGCTGGTCGCGCAGGCCGAAGAGATGGAGTAGTTCACGCCCTTGATCTTGAATGGGGTAGCCAGGCACGCGGATACAGTGCTGCCCATGGTGCGTGTGACGCGATACGGTCCGATCTTGCGGACACCTTGTGTGCGCAGGATGTCGGCGGCTTCTACCTGGTCTGCCGAAGACGACCCGCCTGCACCCATGATGATGCCGGTACGGAAATTGGAGACTTCATCCTCTTTGAGGTTGGCGTCCTTGATGGCTTGTTCCATGGAAAGGTAGCCGAAAGCGGCAGCATCGCCCATGAAGCGCAGGGCCTTGCGGTCGATCAGTGCGGCCAGGTCCAGATCTATCGATCCGGCCACATGACTGCGCAGACCCATTTCCTTGTATTCCGGCTTGAAGCGAATACCGCTGCGCCCCTCTCTAAGGGATTCCAGCACGGCTTGCTTGTCTGCGCCAAGGCAGGAAACGATGCCTATACCGGTAACAACAACGCGTCTCATAAAAACCTCATTAATAAAACAGTGTTAACTTTTCAGAATCTGCTTTCAGGGGTGAAAAGTCCCACTTTCAAGCCAGACATTGTGTAGATTTCCTTGCCGTCGACTGACACTGTACCATCGGCAATACCCATTACCAATTTTCGTTCGATGACGCGTGACAGGGACAGGTGATAGACCACTTTGGAGGCTGTTGGCAGAATTTCGCCACTGAATTTTACATCCCCCGATCCAAGAGCGCGGCCTTTGCCGAGGTTGCCACGCCAACCGAGGAAGAATCCCACCAGCTGCCACATGGCGTCGAGCCCCAGGCAGCCAGGCATGACGGGGTCGTCTGGAAAATGACATTCGAAAAACCAGAGATCCGGGCGGATATCGAGCTCGGCGATGATCTCGCCCTTGCCGTGTGTGCCACCGGTGTCATTGATTTCGACGATGCGATCCAGCATCAACATGTTGCCGACGGGCAGGCGCGCATTGCCGGGGCCGAACATGCGGCCATAGCCACAATCCAGTAATTCATCGCGGGTATAAGAGCTCTTGCGGATGTGGCCATTCATAGTTGGAAATCGTCTGAAGAACTGGTTGAAAGTGGGTCGAAAGTAGGCTGAAACGGGCTGCCCGGCTCGCAAAGGCAGCGATATTATCGCGGCGCTGTAAAATAATCGATATTATTTTGCGCCTGAATCAAGGCGTTGCACGCAGATGGCGCACATTTGTGGCAAACTGTGGCGCCGTTAAGTTGGACGGATTCCACGCAATTTTATGCCCCGGTTTCAGCCCTGCTGAGCAGTCGGGAACAAGGCGGAACATGATAATACCAGTGGTTCTTGCGGGTGGGGTGGGCACACGTCTGTGGCCGGTCTCACGCCAGCTGTATCCAAAACAATTTGCCGCACTTTCGTCTGCGGCCCGATCCTCTTCGGCCCGGCCATCGGGAACGTCTGAATCACCATCGACTGATAATTCAGACGACACGCTGTTTCAGGCCACGCTGACCCGTCTTTTGGGGTTGCCGGAACTGGGCGCTCCGATAGTTGTATGCAACGAGGACCACCGGTTTCTGACTGCCCGGCAACTTCAGGAGCTGGGTATCAAGGGCGCCCACATCGTGCTCGAGCCGGTCGGACGCAACACCGCGCCGGCCGTGGCAATTGCTGCTCTGCAAGCACTGCAGGAAGATCCAGAGTCCATCCTGCTTGTGCTGCCAGCCGATCATGCCATCCGCAACACGGTTGTGCTTCGGCAAGTCATTGAGCATGGTGCAGAGCTGGCTGCTGCCGGAAGACTGGTGACATTCGGGATCGTACCTGCTGCACCGGAAACCGGTTATGGCTACATTTTGCGCGGCGAACCGCGATCGGGAACGGCGTTCGCGGTGCAGCGCTTCGTGGAAAAGCCCAATCTGGCAACGGCGCAGTCCTATCTCGACAGCGGGCAATATTATTGGAACAGTGGCATGTTCATGTTCACCGCCGCGCGCTTCCTTGAAGAGTTGCGACTGCATGCACCGGACATTCTGGCCGCCTGTGAAGCCGCATTTGCGACCATTCAACCGGACGTTGATTTCATGCGTCTGCCGAAAGTCGAGTTCAGTGCCTGTCGCAGCGACTCCATCGACTATGCCGTGATGGAAAAGACCAATGATGCCGTGGTAGTGCCGCTGGACGCCCAGTGGAATGACCTCGGAGCCTGGAATGCCTTGTGGGAGACTTCGCCTAAGGACGCGGCGCAGAACGTGCTGGCAGGGGATGTCTTCTGTGAGGACGTCAAGGGCAGTTATATCCGCGCGCACTCGCGGCTGGTGGCCGCTGTCGGTATCGAGAACGCTGTCATCATCGAGACCGCCGACGCAGTGCTGGTCTCGGCGCTGGATCGGGTGCAGGATGTCAAACGCATTGTGCAGCAACTCGACAAGGCCGGGCGCACCGAGAGCGTGAATCACGTGCTGGTCTATCGTCCCTGGGGCAGCTATGAATCGCTTGCGATCGGGCCGGCATTTCAGGTCAAGCACATCATCGTGAACCCGGGAGGCTGCCTGTCGCTGCAGATGCACCATCACAGGGCAGAGCACTGGATCGTTGTCAGAGGCAGTGCAACCGTGACGTGTGATGAGCGCGTGTTCACGCTGGGGGCGAACGAGTCCACGTTCATTCCGCTAGGGAGTCGGCATCGCCTGCAAAACTCCACGAGCGAGCCCGTCGAGCTGATAGAAGTGCAGACCGGTGCCTACCTCGGTGAGGATGACATCGTGCGTTTTGAAGACGTTTATGGTCGTGCGGCAACGAATAACTAATTACAGTCCCATCTACAACGAGGTCTTGTCAGACAAATGCATAAAATCAGAAAGTGTCTCTTTCCTGCGGCCGGTTATGGCACACGCTTTCTCCCGGTGACCAAATCCATGCCCAAGGAAATGTTGCCGTTGGTGAATAAACCGCTGATCCAGTATGGCGTTGAAGAGGCAATAGAGGCTGGCATGAACGGCATGGCCATCGTCACCGGGCGCGGCAAGCGTGCTCTGGAAGATCACTTCGATATCAGCTATGAACTGGAGCATCAGATCGCGGGAACAGACAAGGAATGGTTGCTGACCGACATCCGTCGCATCATCGATCAGTGCACCTTCTCTTACACCCGACAAGTGGAGATGAAAGGCCTGGGACATGCGATCCTGAGTGGCGAAACGCTCATCGGTGAGGAGCCTTTTGCGGTGGTGCTGGCCGACGACTACTGCGCGACCGAACACGGCGAGGAAGGCGTGCTCACACAGATGGTGAAGCTCTACGAGAAATACCGCTGCAGTATTGTGGCCATTGAGGAGATTCCGCGCGAGGATACCCGCAAGTACGGAGTCATCGCCGGAGATCTGGAGGCAGAAGGCCTCTATCGCGTGCGCGAAATGGTGGAAAAACCCGATCCGGCCGTGGCGCCGAGCAACCTCGCCATCATCGGTCGTTACATCCTTACGCCGGATATCTTCGACATCCTGCGCGAGACCCCCCCGGGGCGTGGCGGAGAGATTCAGATTACCGATGCCCTGATGACGCAGGCGAAAATGGGTAATGTTCTTGCATACAAGTTCAAGGGGCGTCGCTTTGACTGTGGCAGCATCGAAGGTTTCATGGAAGCCTCGAACTACAACTACGAGCACATCTACAAGAAGAAGCGCTGAGCCCGCTCGCCAGCGTTGATTCGGAACCGATACAGTACCGCTGGCCTGAAAAGGATTGAGACCCCAGATGAAGATGGAAATCAGCTGCTTTAAACCCTACGACATCCGCGGTCGCATTCCCGTCCAGCTCAACGAAGACATTGCTTACCGGATTGGCCGCGCTTATGCCGCCTGGCTCAAACCGAAGAACGTTGTCGTCGGCTATGACATCCGCCTGACCAGTGAGTCACTCTGCAACTCTTTGAGCGAGGGTTTGCTGGACGCCGGGGTGGATGTGATCAACATCGGCCAGTGCGGCACGGAGGAGATCTACTTCGCGACTTCGCATCTGCAGACCAGTGGCGGCATCGTCGTCACCGCCAGTCACAACCCGAAGGATTACAACGGCATGAAGCTGGTGCGCGAAGATTCCAAACCGATCAGCGGTGACACGGGTCTGAACGAGATCAAGGACATCGCGGAGGCGGGTGATTTCGCCCCGATCGCACGGCGCGGCACGCTGACCCGGCAGGACACCAAGCCTGCCTACATTCAGCACCTGCTCAGCTATGTCGACGTCAAATCGCTCAAGCCGTTGAAGCTGGTGGTCAACGCTGGCAACGGTGGTGCCGGCGCCATCGTCGATCTGCTGGAACCGCATCTGCCGTTCGAGTTCATCAAGGTTCACCACAACGCCGATGGCCACTTCCCCAATGGCGTGCCCAATCCGCTGTTGATCGAGAACCGGCAGCCCAGCATCGATGCCATTCTGGCCCACAAGGCTGATATTGGCATTGCCTGGGATGGCGACTTCGACCGCTGTTTCTTCTTCGATGAGCATGCTGGCTTCGTCGAGGGCTACTACATCGTCGGCCTGCTGGCGGAGAGTTTCCTGAGCACCAATCCCGGTGGCAAGATCATTCACGACCCGCGTCTGACCTGGAACACCATTGCGATCGCCAAGGACTTCGGCGGTGAGGCGATTCAATGCAAGACCGGCCATGCCTTCATCAAGGAGCGTATGCGTCTGGAAGATGCGGTGTATGGCGGCGAGATGAGCGCGCACCACTATTTCCGAGACTTTGCCTACTGCGACAGCGGCATGATTCCCTGGCTGCTGGTGGCGCAAATGATCTGCAAGACTGGCAAGACTCTGTCACAGCTGGTGGAGGAGCGCATGGCGGCATTCCCGGCCAGTGGTGAGATCAACAGCACCATCCAGAATCCCGCCGCTCTGCTCAAGAAGGTACAGGCTCATTATGAAAGCGCCGCACTGGCGCTGGATTTCACCGATGGCTTGAGTATGACTTTCGAGCAGTGGCGCTTCAATCTGCGCATGTCCAACACCGAGCCGGTGGTGCGTCTGAACGTGGAGTCGCGGGCGAACACGGCCCTGATGCAAGCGAAGACGGCGGAGTTGCTGGCGCTGATGGTCTGAATGTGGGAGCTTGCCTGCAAGCGATGGCAGTACTGATTCAATCGCTTGCAGGCAAGCTCCCACACTCCATCTTGAAACTCCAGGTGTCATCTCCGGTCGCCTGGAAGCCCAGTCGCTTGTAGAAGCGCTGCGCCGGGTTTACCTTCAAAACACTCAGTCGCAAAGGCTTGTGTTTGGCCGCCGCCCCCTCTTGGGCGCGGCGCAGCAGTGCGCTGCCCAGCCCCTGATTCTGCAGGTCCGGCAGTACCAGCACCATTTCCAGCCAGAGGTGATCGCTTTTCTCCTGCACGCTGTAGGCGCCGATATCGACGCCTTTGCGTGAGGCGATAGTGAAACTCGAAGCGGGCAGGTTGTCGTGAAAGGCGTGCTGCTGCAGCAACTCGTCCCAGCCCCAGGTCTGCTGGATATAGTCCTGCATCGTGAGCTTGAAAGTCTGATAGAGCCAGTCCATGTCCGCACGAGTTGCCTTGCGAAAGCGAATGCTGTTCATGACGGCGCGCTCGCATCCAGCGGCTCTGCCAGTTTGCGCTTCCAGCCCAGCTGTCTCTCGATGGCGCTGATCATTGCGCCAGCCACGTCCTTGCTGGTGACCTCCTCGATGCTGCCGATGCCGGGCGATGATGTCACCTCCAGCAACAGCGGCCCCCTGCGCGAGCGGATGATGTCTACACCCGCTACCTTGAGGCCCAGCACCTTGGCGGCTTTGATAGCCATGCGCTTCTCTTCGGGGGTAATCTTGACCTTCGAGGCAGTGACGCTGCGATGCAGGTTGGCGCGAAAGTCTCCGGCGACGGCCTGACGCTGCATAGTTGCCACGACCCTGCCATCGACTACGAACAGGCGCAGATCCTTGCCGTCTGCCTCCTTGATGAACTCCTGAACCAGCAGATTGGCGTGCAGCGATTTGAAGGCGTTGATCAGGCTTTCGCCGGCTTTGCGAGTCTCCGCCAGCACCACGCCGCGCCCTTGTGGTCCTTCCAGCAGTTTCACGATCAGTGGCGCGCCGTTGACCATGTCGATCAGCTCGTCAGTCTCGACGGGGCTGTCGGCAAATCCGGAGGTCGGAATACTGACGCCGCTTCTCAGCAGCATCTGCAGCGAAAAGAGCTTGTCCCGGGAGTTGCCGATGGCTTCCGCCGAATTCAAGGAATAGATGCCGATGCTCTCGAACTGACGGACCAGCGCGCAGCCGTAGAAGGTCAGGTCGGGACGGATGCGCGGGATGACGGCATCGAGTTTGTTGAGAATCTTGCCTCCCCGGTAATGTATCTCGGGGGTCTCCGCGTCCAGCTTCATGTAACACTGTCGGATGTCGTAGAAACGCATGCGATGGCCGCGTTCCTCGCCTGCTTCCATGAGCCGAACATTGCTGGGCAACTCCGGGTTGCTCGCCAGCAGGCCGATGCGCAGCCCCGAACTGTCGCGGGTATGGGTGCAGTATTGTTGTTCCAGTTCTTCATCGGCAACTTCGCCGCCCATGAAGCCGACTGCCGGGTCGACCAGGATGCGGCCGACCATGGCCTCACGCCCCAGCAGCATGCGGTAGCCCATGGAGTCGCGGTTGGTCAGCGTCAGCTCGACATCCCAGGTTTGGTCGCCGAGCAGCAGCGCAGTGCGGATGACATAGCGTTTTTCGGTCAATCCGCTTGAGCTTTTCACGACGCGCTGGTCAACGACCTCGGCCTCGCAACGCACGATGGTGCGGCGGTTTCCTTGCAAGGGATGCACTTCAAAGCTTACCCAGTGACACTCGCCACGCTTGAAGCCCTTGATGCTGAAGGCATGAATCGCCGAGGTCTTGGCGCCGGAATCCACCCGCACCTTGATGGCCGGGATGCCCAGTTGCGGCAGCGAGCACCACTCCTCGCTGCCGACGATGATCTTGCGTTCAGGCGTGCTATTCATCGCCATCCTGCTGCTGGCGGCAATGGTTGATCAGGCCGTTGGTGGAAGCATCGAAATGCTCGCAGTTGGCATTCGCTGTCAGCGCGTCATAAAGCTTCTCGCCCAGTTGCTTGCCAAGCTCCACGCCCCACTGGTCAAAGGCATTGATGTTCCAGATGACGCTCTCGACATAGACCTTGTGTTCATAGAGGGCGATCAGACTGCCCAGATTCTGCGCAGACAGCTCCTGCAACAGCAATGTATTGCTGGGCTTGTTCCCGGCGATCACCTTGTGTTTCGCCAGCGCCCGTGCAAAAGCCTCGTCGCGGCCCTGGGACAACAGTTCACGGAATGCCTCCTCCTCGCTCTTGCCCTGCATCAAGGCCTGGCTCTGGCTAAAGCAGTTGGCGAGCAGATGCGTATGCTGGTCGTGATCCTGGCCGTATAGTGAATTGACGAGGCCGATGAAATCGGCCGGTATCAGGTGCGTGCCCTGATGCAGCAGTTGGTGAAACGAGTGCTGGCCGTTGGTGCCGGCACTACCCCAGACAATCGGGCCGGTGGCGGAATGCACAGCGCTGCCATCGATCTGCACGGACTTGCCTAGACTCTCCATCTCCAGCTGCTGCAGGAAGGCGGGAAACAGGTTCAGCGATTGGCTGTAGGGCAGCATGGCCTGACTAGCCGCTCCGCAGAAGGCGCTGTGCCACACGGCGAGCAGGCCCATGATGACGGGAATATTGCGCTCGAACGGCGTATCCCGGAAGTGTTCATCCATCAGCCGTGCGCCGTGCAGGAGCTCCCGGAATTTCGTCATGCCAACGGCCAGCGCGATGGGCAGCCCGATGGCAGACCACAGCGAATAGCGGCCGCCGACCCAGTCCCACATCGGGAAGATGTTCGCAGCATCGATACCGAAGGCCAGTGCTTTAGCCACATTGGCGGTTACAGCGACGAAGTGACGGGCGATCAGGGCGACATCTCCGCCTTTTTCCAGATACCAGCGTCGCGCGAGCGCGGCATTCTGATGCGTCTCCAAGGTGTTGAATGACTTGGAGGCAATGATGAACAGCGTGGTCTCCGGGTCTGCTGCGGCCAGCGTCTCGCGCATGTGCACGGGATCGACGTTCGACACGAAATGACATTGCAGCTGCGGCACATGCCAGTGAGCAAGGGCCGCGGTCACCATGGCCGGGCCCAGATCCGAGCCACCGATGCCGATGTTGATGACCGTGCTGATCGATTTGCCGGTAAAGCCCTTCCAACGACCCTGCTGAACCTCTTCGACAAAGCCCTGCATCTTGTCGAGCGTGGCCTGCACCTCGGCGCCGACCTTGAGGCGGGCGTCGGGCAGCGGTGTGCGCAGAGCGACGTGCAGTGCCGGACGTTGTTCGGTGGTGTTGATGACGTCAGCGCGGAACATGGCGTCGATGGCGCCCCGCAGTCCTGCTTCCTCTGCCAGTGTCAGCAACAGTGCTCTGGTCTCGTCTGTGATCAGGTTTTTCGAATAATCCAGTAGCAGCTCACCCTCTTTGACACTGAAGCGGGAGAAGCGCGTGCTATCCGCAGTAAACAGATCGGCAATTCTGATGCCGCTGTCATGGAGTTGCTGATGGTGGGTGGAAAGTCTCTGCCAGGAATGCATGCGGCTGGGGGAGGTCATTACTGTGCTGCCTGGGTAGTGAAGAAGAATGTAATGCTGACGAGGTGATGACTGCCAGTCAGCCTGTGTCGGTTCAGGGCTAAACTAGCGCATTATAGGAAAGCGTTCAATGAAGGCGGGTGGCAAAAAGTCGTTGCTCGGCCGTGGAAGGATTGGTAGTATGCGCGCCCTGTACGTCCAAGACGTCATGTTTCAATGCCGTTATAGCTCAGCTGGTAGAGCAACTGACTTGTAATCAGTAGGTCCCGGGTTCGACTCCTGGTGAC
>CAIRBI010000097.1 GCA_903876785.1 uncultured Gammaproteobacteria bacterium | reverse complement strand
GGGCGGCATACGCTGATTTCGGCGCCCACCGGCAGCGGCAAGACCCTCGCCGCGTTCTATGCCGTCATCGACAATCTGCTCTGGGAAGGACAGCGCGGGCCTCTGCCCGCTGCGACGCAGATTCTCTATATCTCGCCACTCAAGGCGCTCAGCAACGACATTCATCGCAATCTGGAAGTGCCTTTGCAGGGGCTTGCCGAACAGCTGGTGCAGGAAGGCTATGCGCCGGTGGATATCCGTGTGGCCGTGCGTACCGGAGACACCCCTGCTGCCGAACGCCAGCACATGCTCAAGCGCCCGCCGCACATTCTGGTGACGACGCCGGAATCGCTCTATCTGCTGCTGACCAGCGAAGGCGGTCGGGAGATGTTGCGCAGCGTGGGGACGCTGATCATCGACGAGATTCACGCCATGCTGGGCGACAAGCGCGGCTCGCATCTCGCACTGTCGGTGGAGCGTCTGCAGGCGCTGGTCGGCAGGCCCTTGCAGCGCATCGGGCTGTCGGCGACGCAGCGGCCGCTGGCGCTGGTGGCGAATTATCTGACGGGTGCCCGGCACAGTGGTTCAGGCGAGGCAGCTCCTGACTGCGTCATCGTCGATTCCGGCCATCGCCGCAAGCTGGATGTCACTCTGGAAGTTCCGTCGTCAGCACTCTCGGCGCTGATGAGCAACGAGGTCTGGGACGAGCTTTACAAGCGGCTGGTGCAGCTCATCGAGAGCCATCAGACCACGCTGGTGTTTGTGAACACGCGCCGCCTGTCCGAGCGGCTGGCGCTGGCGCTGACCGAACGCCTCGGCGAGGGGCTGGTCAGCTCCCACCACGGCAGCATGAGCAAGGAGCATCGCCACACGGCGGAGCAGCGCCTCAAGGCCGGGCACCTCAAGGTGCTGGTGGCGACGGCGTCGATGGAGCTGGGCATCGATGTCGGCTCGGTGGATCTGGTGGTGCAGTTCTCCTCGCCCAAGAGCATCGCCAAGTTCCTGCAGCGCGTTGGCCGCAGCGGCCACTCGGTGCGCGGGACGCCCAAGGGCATTCTGTTTCCGCTGACCCGTGACGATCTGGCCGAGTGCACGGCATTGCTCAACAGCATTCACGAGGGCGAGCTGGACCGCATCCTCATGCCGGAGAAGCCGGTCGACATTCTGGCACAGCAGATCGTCGCGGAAGTCGCCGCCAGTCAGAACGAGCCGGGTAGCAGCGGCGAAGGCGGCTGGAACCTCGATGCTCTCTTCGCGCTTTTCGTCCGCGCCTGGCCCTATCGCGACCTCGGCCGCCCCGAGTTCAACGAGATCGTGAAGATGCTGGCCGATGGCTACAGCACCCGGCTCGGGCGCAAGGGCGCCCATCTGCACCTGGACGTCATCAACAACCGCGTCTCGGCCCGGCGCAGCGCGCGGCTGACGGCGCTGACCAATGGCGGTGCCATTCCGGACATGTTCGATTATCAGGTGGTGCTGGACCCGGATGACATGGTGGTCGGCACCCTCAACGAAGACTTCGCGCTGGAGACGCTGCCCGGCGACATCTTCACCCTCGGCAGCCACAGCTGGCAGCTGTTGCGCGTCGATGGTCTGAAGGTGCGAGTGCGCGATGCCCAGGGATCGCGCCCCACCATTCCGTTCTGGTTCGGCGAGGGACCGGGGCGCACCGAAGAGCTGTCGACATCGGTGTGCGTGCTGCGCGAGACCATCGATGGCTTCCTGCTGGGCGAAGGCGCGCCCGCCGCCGTGCACTGGCTGATCGAGACGCTGCGGCTGCCGCAACCAGCAGCCCAGCAACTGGTGGATTATCTGCAGGCCGGACGCAACGCGCTGGAGGTGATGCCGACGCAATCCACTCTGGTGATGGAGCGCTTCTTCGACGAGGTCGGCGACATGCACGTGGTCATCCACTCGCCGTTCGGCAGTCGTCTGAACCGCGCCTGGGGTCTGGCCCTGCGCAAGCGTTTCTGTCGCACCTTCAACTTCGAGCTGCAGGCCGCCGCCAACGAGGACAGCATCGTCATCTCGCTCGGCTCGGTGCACAGCTTTCCGCTGCAGGAAGTGTTCGCGTATTTGCACAGCGCCAGCGTCGAGGACGTGCTGGTGCAGGCGCTGCTGGATGCGCCGATGTTCGAGGTGCGCTGGCGGTGGAATGCCACGCGCTCGCTCGCCATCGCCCGCAACCGCAATGGCAAGCGCGTGCCGCCGCAGTTCCAGCGCATGGATGCCGAGGATCTCGTCGCGCACGTGTTCCCCGATCAGATCGCCTGCTTCGAGAACATTCAGGGCAAGCGCGAGGTGCCCGAACATCCGCTGGTGCAGCAGACCATTCACGACTGCCTGACCGAGGCGATGGACATCGAGGGCCTGAAACGACTGGTGGCGGCAATCGAGGCCGGGACGCTGACGCTGATCGCCCGGGACTTGCGCGAACCTTCCCCGTTCGCGCAGGAGATCATCAATGCCCGCCCCTATGCCTTCCTCGACGATGCGCCGTTCGAAGAGCGCCGCACCAATGCCATCCGCAATCGCAGCTGGCTGGACCCGGCGGAAACGCAGTCCTACAGCGCGCTGGACGAGGCGGCGATTGCGCAGGTGCGCGACGAGGCCTGGCCGCTGGTGCGCTCTCCCGACGAGATGCACGATGCGCTGTACTCGCTGGGTTTCGTGACCGAAGAGGAGGTTGCCCGGCACGGCTATCAGCATTATCTGCAGGCGCTGGCGCAGCATGGCCGCGCCTGTCTGCTTTCGTCCGGCACGCATCGGCTGTGGGCCGCAGCCGAACGCTTGCCTTGCCTGAAGACGCTGTTCCCACTCGCCTTGTTCCCGCAAACAAAGTGCGAACCGGAGCTGACCCTGCCCGCGTTGTTGTTGGCAGAACAATGGGAGGAGGATACGGCGCTGCGCGAGATCCTGCGCCGCCGTCTCGAAGGGCTCGGTCCGGTCACGGCGGCACGCCTGGCAGGTGAGATGGGGCTGCGAGTCAAGTTTGTCGAAGTCGCCCTGATCGGTCTGGAGGCGGAAGGTTTTGTGTTCCGCGGACAGTTCTCGGAGCCCGATCAGTGGTGCGAACGCCGCCTGCTGCAGCGCATCCACCGCTACACCATCGAATCCCATCGACAGAGCATCCAGCCTGTGTCGCTGCAGAGCTACATGCGCTTTCTCTTCGATCTGCACGAGATCAAACCACAGTCGCTGCCCGCGCGGCCGGTGCTTGTGCCGTCCAGCAGCGACGGCCAAGGCCTGCTGCAGAGGACGTTGGCGCGGCTCGACGGGCTCAGCGCTCCGGCGACGCTGTGGGAAGGGGACATCTACCCGACTCGCATCAGCGCCTATGATCCGTCCTGGCTCGATGTCATGTGCATCAGCGGGCGTCTGGTGTGGGGACGTTATGCACTGCCGAGCGCGAAAGCTCCGCAGCAGACCGGCGTGGATGCCGTCGCTGGCGCCGAGGCAAAAGCCCGCAAGGCCGGTCCGGTCAAAGGCACTCCCATCAGCATGCTGATGCGCAGCAATCTCGATCTCTGGGAGACGCT